>DDYQ01000041.1 GCA_002348005.1 Desulfobacteraceae bacterium UBA2230
GGACATTTTATGTGCTCCCTACATGGCTCCCCCCCGGCTGTCCTCACGGCCGCTTTGCTAGGCCAGCCGAACAATCAGGGGTTGTGGAATTTGCGCGCCAGATCGTTGTCGATAACATAGATGCAAACGGCCTTGGCGCCCTGGGCGGTATACCGGTATTTGCCGGTCAGATTGGCCATCAGGAAAGTGACGTCCTCGCGGATTTTTCGATCGTAGGTTTTGAAATCCTCTTCATCGTAATCCTTGATCGCGCGGCGGAAATTCTCGTTCTCGAGGAAAGGTTCGAGGACTTTCTCCTTGATGTTGTAAATATACCGCTCGTTCAAGTCCTGGAAGAGCATGGTTTCAGTCAAATGCTTGCCGCTGCTTAAAATTTCCTGCGTCAGGGTATGGGTTGCATACTCCTTCTGGGTGTTCCTGCGGAAACGCTGTTTTTCGATAGTCGAGGCTTTCTTGCCGAAAATGCGTGCCTCAAAAGCGCTCAAGTAATCATCGGTGATTTCGATTTTATCTCCCGTATAAGGACAGCTTTCGGTGGCCCCGATTTCAAAGTTGACGGCGAAAATATAGTTCTGGATATCCCGCGCAATCTGTTCTTCATTGTAGTAGTACAGAGATTCTTTGACCTCCTGCAGCACTGAGTAGTCGTACATATGCTGCAAGGATTCGATGAAACCATCCGGAATAGAGGCGCGCAGCTCCTTTTTGGACTTGAAATACTTACACAGCGTGGACATGTCGATCATGCCCAGGCCCTTGCCGAATGTGTTGTAAAATTCACCGAATATTTTGATCGCGTCACGTCCTGAAATGCCGTGCTTGCCTTCATTTTCCGATTCGGCGATGATCCGCCGCCGCCGCTTTGCCGTCAAGCGTTTCCGGTCCTCCTCGCTAAGCCAATTGGGTATGTAGCCCGTATAAATCTCCATCTTGAGCAGTTGTAGGTTCTTGTCACAGTAGCGGCTGTACTTGTCGGGATCGCCGATCCATTCCAGCAGCGCTTCGGAGCGCAGGCTGAGCCGCGAGGAAATGATCACCCGCGCAAAGTTGTGCAGCACGCGCGGCAGAAAGGCCTCATCGATATGCCGGCCGAATATATCGCGATAGATATCCACTTCCGTGTTCAGATCGAGCACGTAGGAAATATTGATGTAGGCGATGCGGTCGGAGAACGACTGGATATTCTGAATATTTTTTTTGTCTTCGGGATTCATCAGGGCCATGAAAAGCGAATTGACGTTCTCTTCGATATCCTGCACTTTGTGAACGCCTTCGCTGATGATGTTGTGCAGCTCGATCAGTCTTTCGATGTTGTGCGATTTGATATCCATTAAGGCATACAGCCCGTTGTTCGTCTTGGCGAACCATGAATAGATATATTGCACCTGATTACTGTCGCCGAAAAGCCGGTTCATGCGTTTTTGCAGCATATCGTTCGTCAGCACGGTCTGCTTCAGCGGCCGGTCGCCGGGATTGAACACACTGACCCCCGTGCCCAATCGGCGACTGAATGTGTAATGCCGCGCCCACACCATTTCCAGAACCTTGAGTGGATCCTGCAAACGGTTCAACAGGGCATCGAACAAAGAACTGCAGATGGTGCAGGGCTGGTCCTGGAACACCCACTCATATTCCTTGTTGGTGAAGAGCGCGTATTTGAAGGCATCGTTCTGGAAGAGTTCATCGAAAAAAGAACGCCGCATGTTTTTGGGAATGATCAACAGCGGGTTATCATGACTGGGGCAAGGCACCTCCAAGTACTTATTGTTCGAACCCTGTGCCAGGATGCGGGCCTTGATGCGCTCATATTGCTTCTGCTGGGTCTCTTTTTGAAGCTGCAGCAGTTTTTCGAGGATAGAGACGGTCTCGTTGGCGCTTACCGAAGGGCGCCCAAGTTTTTCCACATTCAGACGCCAAAGCGTCTCGTAACGCCCGCCCTGCTCGGTGTTGGCGTACTCTTCGAATTTAATCAGCAGATTGTTCAAAAACGTGCTTTTGCCGCAACCATGCGGGCCGTCGAAGATGTAAATTTTATTCTGCTGAGCGCCCTGACGCATACTTTCGACCTGGTTGATCAAGCGATTGGCGAACAGGCGGTCGGCGAAGAAGGGGTGATCTGAACCTTCCACAAACAGGCGGCTGCAGTCGTAATTGACAAAATTGATCGTTTCCGGGTCATCCGGATATTCATCCTCGCCCTCGCCCACGTAGGCTTTCACCATATCATGAAAGCATTGAAAAACGTTGCGGATCAGGGCCGCCGGCCTGCGGGCCACCTGACCGACGAACTCATGGAAAGGAACCGGGTTCTGCTTATTGATGGCCGTATTGGCCTGGCGGATATTGCGCAAGGCTTTCTGGACATTATCTGTTTCAGATATCATTTGAACATCCATGTTTTGTGAATCGATCCATTGAGCCATGTCAGTTCACCATCCTTCGGCTCAACCTGCGGTTATTCATCGTATATATGACCCGTTGCCACTGTATATCCCGCGCCTGCGGCTTATCGGAAGACTGCGGCCGATCGCTCCGTGCGGGCGACGCTTTCACTTCGCTGGTTTCCAGTTCGACCGGGCCGCCCCACAGGAACTCGATCCCCAGCATCGTGTTGGGAATGTACTCTTTGTACAGGGGTTTCCCCTCGAACTGATGCATCAGGTACAATGTCTCTGACGTGCGGCTCTTTTCATGATCGATCGATATAAAGGGCGGGTGATACAGCGTATCCAGCAGCATCTGGCGATAAGCGCGGGCATTGCGCGTTTTCACATAGTACTCCCAAACCATTTTGGCTTCGTTGAGCCGCCGGCCGGCTACGAACAACTGGTTGCGGTTGACGAAATCCTGGTTCACAAACTGGTTGATGAACGTGAAATCGCAAAAATTTTCACGGATGGCGAAGAGGTAATCGCGGCCGCTTCCGGCTGCGGCATCGAAAGCGTTCCGATGGCGTGTGTCGGCCAGACGCTGGTAATCCCAGCTCAGTTTGCCTTTGTCGGCGGCTTCTTCAATGAAGTAAAACATGCGCATGCCCAACGCGTACGGATTAAGCCCCACACGCGGCATGGCGGTAACGCCGGCGTTGACTCGCGCAAAATCCACCTCGTGGCCGTTGATGCGATCGTCCTTCAGAAACAGCGTCTCATGCCAGTAACTGGCCCAGCCTTCGTTCATGATTTTGGTGCGGATCTGGGGCTGAAAGAAAAGCGAGGTCTTGCGTACGACCTGCAGAATGATTTTCATCCACGAATTTTCTTCCTTGTTCAAGTAGGGTGAATGGTCCATCAAAAATTGCATCAGGTCGATGGGCTTGGAACTCTTCTTTGTCCTATATTTGGTGTACAGCGCCCTGAACTCCGGATACCGGCTGTCGACTTCCGCGAAAAAAGACGTCTCGCACAAATCGTCTTTTTCCTTCCGGCACTGGTTGTAACGTTCTATCTCCTTGATGTAATCACTGGTCTTGACGTGTTTGACGCTTTGCAGGAAAACATCGAAATAGTAATCCAGCCTTGAGTCGAACTGACTTTCGCCCTTGAAGTGCCGGTCCAATTCCCCAAAATAGCCCACCAGGTTGTCGATGGCGCGGGCAAACTCTATTACATAGTCGACCCAGCGCCCGCGTTCGGCCCTCAATTTGGAGATCACCCTTTTGTCGGACAAGGCCTCTCCGGTGAAGTCGTACTCCCAAGTGTGCCGGAAGTAAAGATTGTTCTGAAAGAAGTCAACGTGGGCCAGGACGTGATAGAAAATCATCACGTTCAACCAGTCAGGATTGTTGTCATTGTAGTACGAGATCGCCGGACGCGTATTGATCACGGTTTCATACGGATTGGAGGGGTAAAGTTCGTATCGCCCTTTGCCCTTGAGAACTTCTAGATCGTGGACCCAGTAGTCGTAAAGAGTGGGGATCATGACCTTGGGCGATAACTCCAGCAGATCACGGTTGGTGACGATATATTCGAGGCTTTCGTCCTCGAAACGCAGCCCACTGGCACGGGCGCGTTCCTTGCAGCCTTCCATGATATGTTTCGTATGTTGATCGATCAATTCCATGCTGTTCGAGTCTTCTCCTCAAAGTTGTATGTACGGGGATCACCTTCAGGATATCATGTTCTTGATGCCGTCGATCAGGCGCTGCTCATCGGCATCTTCGCTGAAAACATCCAATCGCAAAAGCTTCGGCATCTGCTCGAGCAGCCCGGATTTTTTAACGTACTTTTCCACTTCGGTGGATGAGCCGGCCGAATGCTGGGCAACCGTGATGCCGACGCGATTAGCATACTGTAACATTATTTTGAGCTGTGGGATGGACTCGCGGCCTTCGGTATCCCAGTCATCGCCGTCTGTTCCGTGGAAAATGTAAATATTGTAATCCTGCACCAGATTTTCATTTTGAACGATATCGTTGACCAGCTTATAAGCCGCCGAGACTTGCGTGCCGCCGGCGACTTTGGAGTTGTAGTAGGTGTAGAAATCAGGCACTTCCTTGGCGGTGGTGTCGTGCAGGATGAAACGCGATTCGACCTGATTGGCATACTGGTAGGTCAGCCAGCTATAAATGAGAACATGCTGCGCCACGATAAGCTCGGTGGTCTTGCCGGCCATTGAACCGGAATAATCGCGTACGAAGAAAACCATGGCCTGGGACTCGAAATCTTTTTCGCGGCTCAGGACGCGATACACCATATCGTGGGGTGAAATCAGAAATCGCGATGGATCGATATCATTGACATCCGGCAAATTGCCAAGATGAATATTGGTCTCGACGATCTTGCGCAGTGTCGCCTTCTTATCCAAAAGCTGGCCGTATCCGCGGTTGCGGTCGGTCATATCATAGGTGAATCGGGTCAGCGAACGCTTCTTGCCCTTGTCCTTCAAATTGGGAAGCTCGAACTGTTCGGTCAGAATGCGGCCCAAATCGTAGGCCGAGGATTCGAGTTCATGCTGCTCGCCCTCACCCTGCCCCGGTCCGGCACCGCTCCCGCCTTCCTGGGAAGGACGCACCGGCTGTTCGCCGATAACTTCACCTTCTTCGCCCTCTCCCGAACCGCCATCGGATTGGGATTCTTCTTCATCGGAGAAAGAGCTGTCATGGATAAACTTCTCTTCTACCGTGGTCGGCACGACCACAACTTTGTCCTTGCCGCCCCGCCCCGGTTTGACCATCCGACCGACACGGATCTTGCGCGGGAATCCGTCCTGTTCACGCATTTTATCCTTGGCCAGCAACTCATCGATCGTCCGTACCCGACTGCTGTAAGTCCCGCGAGCCGGTGCGGCAGCCTGAAGGGTCATCAGGTCGTTCCAGGAATAGAGGCCCGGTGCTTTGGGTGGAGCATCGAACCGCCGGCGGGCTTGGACGAGGGTTGCGTCAGCCCGGATCTCGGATAGAATTCTGCTCTCCAGCTCAGCGGGCAAGCCCCGTTTTTTTAGTTGCCGATAGATTTCCCACAGTTCGGAACTCATATGCGTAACCTCGGGTCAGCTTTCGTCTTCCTGGGTACAGAAGTATTCAATCGTCTTCTGGGCGCAGGTGCGGCAATAGCCGAGTTTGTTCAGCATCGTATCCACCATGCGATCGTACAGCTTCTGGTTCTCTTCGTTGGTCCGATTGGCCAGGGCGCCGATCAGGCTGCCGGCGCCGGCGATATCCGATTTCAGGCGCACGTCGGTAACCGCCTTGACCAGTTCCAGATTGTCCATGAAGTTGTAATTGGGATCCACGGAAATTTTTTGACCATAGATCTTACGGATCGAGGTGCGGAAGGTGTCGCGCTGCTCCTCGGTCTTGAGTCCCAGGCGTTCCTCGACACTCTTGATGTAGCGCTCGTCGATTTTGAGCGCGCGCAGCTCCCCGGATTGGGGATCCTTGTATTTCCACATTTTATCGGGGCCCAGGTTTTCGGCGTCGATGCCGATGATCATGTTCACATAGTTCATCACATCCTTGCGGATCGCCAGGGGTTCATCCATGTAGGCATTGAACATCTCAGTCATGATGCGCTCACGGTAAAGGCCTTTGGCGATTTTGAGATCCTCCAGGTACTTGGCCCTGTCGTTGGCATCCGTGACATAGTCCAGCACGATGCGCTCCAGGGCCACATAGATGTCGTAGGCGAACATGCACTGACCTTCATTGGTTTCGGAGCTTTCGGTAAGCAGCTGTACGGCCCGGCCCAGATTACGCTGTCCCAATCCTTTCTGACCGAAACGTTTGGTGATGTCGGGCTCCTGATTGAGTGTATCGATCACCTCGGCCAGGGTTTTGATGCTCTTTTCTCCGGCCACTTCACCTGCCGCCAGCTTCATGGTTTCGATGGGCGTCAGCTTCTCCGATCGCGGCAGGCGCGTCAGTACCGCCGCCACCGAAGAGGCGTAGTTCAGGTTGGGGTCCTGATGCAGCGATTCGCGCATCAGGGTGGTACGCGCCTCATTCCCGATCGCATAGCCGGTCAGATCCGACTGAAGCTTGTAATTGGTATTGTGCGAAACGTAACAGATGCGGCATCGGTCGACGATGGGCGCCTCCTCCTTTTCAGCCAGAAAGCGGTTGAATTCGGAGTTGTTGCTGGTGGCGATGATCAGGCTGTCGATGGGCCACTTATAGCCGTCGATCTCGATATTGCGGTTTTGAATCACGCCCAGATAGACCTGCACCAGGTCTTTCTTGTTCTTGTAAATCTCATCCGCGAAATGGATACCGCCCCCGGCCACCCGTGCCAGCGCGCCGCGCCGCAGGTCAAAGCGGTAGGGGTTGTTGGTATCGGCGATATGCAGCAGGCGCTGGATCGATTCCTCGCCCAGCAGATCCACCGCCGAAGAGGTGATCTTGTCTTTGGCGGGGTACTTGCCGGTGATCGTCCCCAGACTCTCGGTCAACGGGACTGGAATGATTTCGACGTACTCCAGCATGCGGTCGAGTTCGCCGTCGGCATACTCGCGAATATTGTTCCAGATGTAACCGCTGCAAGCGCCCATCGGGCGATAGTTGGCGTATATCTTCTCCAGCTCCTTGTCGCTGAAACCGATTTCCCGGCTCAGGTAGTCCCTGGTTTCATCAGGATCGTCGAAAAGATTCATGGCCAGGATCATTGGATCCTCGTAAGTCTGGGATTCGATCGTACTGATGCGGCCGTAGCTGCCCAGTTTATCCATGCCGATGAACCGGAAGGTGTATTTGCGGTTCCCTGGTTTTGAGAGAAAAACGCGATATTGCGCGCACAGAAAGTCGACGAAAAACGTTTTGCCGTTGCCCGGTTCGCCCACCAGCACAAAGGCCATCTCCTTGGATGAACCGTTTTCGGCCGCGTCCTTGACGTAGGATACGAAACTGTTGACTTCATCGTACATGCCGATGACATGTTTGCGCCCGGTTCGAAAGATGCCGAAATCGTATGTGGTCTTGCCATTCACCACCACCTTCTGGATGTCGTTTCCCAGAATCATGCGCGCAACGCCCTGGAAGGCGTTTTCAAAACGACGCTGGCCCTCTTTGACCAGCTGAAGGTGCTGGTGCAGCTGTGATTTGATCTGAGGTTGGATTTGGATTTGCGCTTTCTTGGCCATTTTTCCCCCTAATTCCTGATTAAAAGGTGCGGTGATGAATGGGTCATCATTGACGGACACCGGGAATTAAACCGCGACGTTAGATCTTAATGTATGTGTATTAAGAGGTATGAGGCGCTCGCCAGTTGTGGAGCGGTACCGATATGAACCGAGGATTACATTGGATCAAGTGGATCCGTTCTGCCTCCCCCATAAACAAAACTTAGTATAGGGTCTAAATCGTTAACTTCAAGCCGGATTCAGGTCAATTCAGGAGGCAGCTGAGCAGGCATTGTTGCGCATGGGTGCCTTGCGCTGCGGGGGTTGCCATGGGCGGGGGCAACGGCGTCCGGCGTTGGCCCCTGCAGGCGTCACCGCGTGGACCGAAACGGTATCAGATGAGACGCATCGGACGCGATGATCGACAGGGAAGCCGGTCGGCTGGTATTCAGGCATTCACCCGTTTGAGTATGTTGACGATCTGCTGACCGAAGGCGTCCACTTGCCAGCGATGAATACCGGGTACGGTCGCCAGCTCGTCAGGGCTCTGGGGCTTGTGAATCGCGATATCGCGAATCAGGGCCTTGTTGAACAACAGCGCCGGATCCAGTCCCAGCTTGGCGGCCACCTGGTCGCGCCACGTCCGTAAAGCTTTAACACGCGCCGGAACGCGTGGTGAAAGCCGCGGGGATTTGCGCCTGGGATAACAGCTCATTTGCTCAGGGGGCGCAGCCTGCGCGTTCTGCACCGCAGACAGTATCGCCGAACCATACATCTCGATCTGACGCGGACTCAGAATATCGCTGCGTTCGATCTCCTTGCGGCTGCCGGGCAGTGTGGTGGCGATTTTGAGAATCGCTGCATTGCTCATTATTTTGAACAGGGGCCGATCCTTTTGCCGCGCCAAACCATCGCGCAGTCGCAGCAAGGCCTCCAGAACGGTCAGTTGCCGGGAAGTCATACGGCCGGCTCCCTTGACGCGCAGAAACAGGGGGCCCTTGCACTCTTCGTGAGGACGCACCTGGCTCAGCAGATCGCATTCCTCACGCACCCAGTCCAGTCGTCCCTTCTGTTCAAGCTCCTTCATCAATGCCTTGGCGATCGGTATCAGAAACATGACATCCCCGGCCGCATAGGCGATCATATCATCCGGCAGAGGGCGCCGGGACCAATCCTTCTTCTGATACTTCTTATTCAGCTCGACGCCGAATCTCTGACTGACCACCGATTCCAGCCCGGTCTCCTTATAGCCCAGGTACATGCTGGCCAGTTGGGTATCGAAAAGGTTATGGATGGTGATCCCGAAGTCCCGGTAAAGCGACCGCACATCGTAATCCGCGCCATGGAACACTTTGCAGCGGGCGCTGTCCTCGAACAGAGGCCGCAGTGCACTCATGTCGCCGACCCGCAACGCATCGATCACCACCGTATGACCGTTGGCAGCCATTTGCAGCAGGCAGACCCGCTCACGGTAATGAAACATCGAGTCGGCTTCGAGATCCACCGCCACCATATCACTCTGCATTGCTTCGCGTGCAAAGGCCGCGAGCCCGCGCTCCGAGGTAATCAGTTCATAAACCGGGTTCTCCGGTATCTTTATATTTTTTTCTTGACCCACGGGGGTATTTCTCCTACTTCATTGAATTTGTCAGTATCAGCCCGTAATAATTGAGGTTACCTTAACGGTTCCACAGCGATTGACATCCGTGACGTCCGTTGGATCTTATTATCAAGCAATTCGTCCGTTTGAACGGCTTGTCAAGATCTCTCAGGCCGATTTCACAAAGGAAATATTATGGTCAGTATAACACTTCCCGACGGGAGTACCAAGGAATTTGACCGCGAACCCAGCGGCCTGGATGTGGCCAGAAGCATCTCCGAGGGCCTGGCGCGCAATTGTGTCGCCATGGATCTGGACGGTCGACTGGTGGACCTTGACCGCACGATCGACCGGAACGCAAAAGTGCGGCTGATCACCACCAAAGACCCCGAGGCGCTGGAGATCATGCGGCACAGCGCCGCCCACGTGATGGCCCAGGCGGTGTTGCGGCTTTATCCATCGGCCCGTCTGACCATCGGTCCGGTGATCGAGGACGGTTTCTACTACGATATCGACATGCCGCCGATTTCCG
>DDYQ01000200.1 GCA_002348005.1 Desulfobacteraceae bacterium UBA2230
GAGCGGCTGGTCAGGGCCTTCCCCGACATGCTCGACCTGCTGGTGGTTTGCGTGGAAGCCGGCATGGGGCTGGATGCCGCGATCAGCCGCGTGGGAGAAGAACTGGGGTTGAGCCATCCGGAACTAAGCGAGGAACTCAAGCTGCTGAACCTCGAACTGCGCGCCGGCAAGCCCCGAAATACCGCGCTGCGCAACCTGGCCCAGAGAACGGACATCGACGACGTGAACAGCCTGATCACCATGCTCATCCAGACCGACCGCTTCGGCACCAGCGTGGCCCAGGCCCTGAAGGTTTTCGCGGACAGCTTCCGCACCGCTCGCTTTCAGAGAGCGGAAGAGTTCGCCGCCAAAATCGCTACTAAACTGATATTTCCTCTGGCACTGGGGATATTCCCGGCTTTTTTTATCGTGGCCCTCGGACCGGTCGCTGTTCAAGTCTATCGAATGTTTTTGCAAAAATAACGTTCTTTCAAGCGGACAAAGCTATTACTATGTGGAACATGCGCACGAAAACCCGAATGAATTTCAAAGCGGTTCTGGCCCTGCTGATCGGCGCAACAACCCTGTCCGGCTGCGCCGCATCCAAACAGGAGCTCGGCGCGTATGGAACCGTCACCCGTCCCACCTTTTCCAAACAGTACCAGAATCCTCCCGAAGACCCGGTCCTCAACCAGAAGCTGCCGGACATGACCGCCGCGGAGCACGAGGCGTCGGGAGACCTCAGCCTGGGAAGCAGAGACTACACCGCGGCCTTCGTGCAGTATGAAAAGGCGCTGGCGCTGGACCCCGGCAATCTGCGCATCGTTTACAAGCAGGGCGTGCTGTTTCTCCATGCGGACAAGCCTGCCGACGCTGCGACCGCCTTTCAAAAAGTACTCGAAAAGACGCCCGGCCAGGCCGCCGCCCAGGAGGGGTTAGGCACGGCGCTGTTCGAGATGCGCCGATACGGCGAAGCGGAAAAGCACTTTCTCAGGGCGGTCGAGCTTTCGCCGGCGCTGTGGAAGTCCCACAACTACCTGGGCAACATTTACGATTTCGAACAAAAATACGACCAGGCCTCCAGGCAGTATGCCGCCGCCATCCTCGCGCGGCCGGACGAAGGAATGCTCTACAACAACCTGGGCGTCTCCCTTTCGCTTGCCGGGCGAAACGAGGAATCGATCCAGGCATTCAAGCAGGCCCTGAGCGCCAAAGGACCCAAAGAGCGGGTCTACAACAACCTGGGCCTGGTCCTTGCCAGGACCGGCCGCTACGATGCAGCCCTGGAGGCCTTCACCAAGGGTTCGGACAGCGCCCGAGCCCACAACAATCTCGGGTGCGTGTACCTGTCTCAGGGGGATTACCGCAGGGCGTCCCAGGCGTTTCAAAAGGCCGTCGCCCTGAGCCCCAAGTTTTACACCAAGGCCAACGACAATCTGCAGAAGCTCGAACTGGAGCGTTCCATAAAATAGGCGAAACCGATCCACGGCCGCACTCAGCTAAGGAGGTGAGTTCGATGCGCAGGGCAATGGTCACCCGGATTCTGATCTTTTCACTGGTCGGAGCCATCATATTCCCGTTTTCAGCCTGCACGCTGTTTCAGGACGCCCGCCGCGACAGCGCCTTAAAAGACGGGGAGGTGCAAAAGTTCATCGGAAGCATCCGCCCCCGGCGGGAAGACGCGGCGTCCCACTACGCTTTAGGCTGCCATCTACAGGAGCGCAAAAAACACCGGCCGGCAATCGAGGAGTTCAAGGCCGCCGTGGAATTGAAACCGGGCAACGTCCAGGCCTACAATGCCATGGGCATTTCCTACGACGCCCTGGGCGAATACCAGAGCGCCGTGGAATCCTACACCATGGCGCTGTGGATCGATCCCAAACAGGACGACGTGCTCAACAACCTGGGGTATTCCTACCTGATGCAGGGCAAATTGGATCTGGCCGTTGAACACTTCCAAAAGGCGCTGGAGTTGAACGGCACGAATGCCCGCTACCGCAACAACCTGGGCCTGGCGCTGGCCAAAGGCGGGCGCTACGACGATGCGCTGGCCGCCTTCAAAGCGGGCGGCGACGAGAGCAAAGCGCACTACAACATCGCGCAGCTGTACTTTCAGGCGGGACGCTACCGGGAATCGGAGCTGCACTTTGCCCAGGCCGCCCGACTCGGATCGTCCGACCCGCAGGCCGGAACCGGCGTAAAGGCCGCCGCCGCGCTCAAAGAGATACTCTCCGCCAACGACACCGCTTCCCTGGCCGTGGCAGCCCAGGAGCCCGGCAGTGCCCAACGGTACAAGGCTCCGCAGACCGTGTCGGAGCGCGCTTCGCTTGACCCGCCCGCTTCCGCCCGCAGCGTCCCCGTGCCCGAGATGCGCCAGGTGGTCCGCAGGATGCTGGAAGGCGATGCCGCCACCCCTCTGGCCGCCGCTTCGAGCCCCTTGAATTTGAAAGCCGCGGAGCCGCAGGAACGCGCGGCGCGGATCCGAATCGAGGTGTCCAACGGCAACGGCGTAAGGGGAGCCGCCAAACGCGTCGGCCGTTTCCTGAAGGAGGATTTCGCGCTGATGTACATCTCGAATGCGCGCCACTTCAATTTCAAGGAAACCACCATCTACTATGCCGCCGGTTATCGCCGCGATGCGGACCGCATCGCGCGGAGACTGCCGGGCCGCCAAAAACTCGAAGAGGTCCCGGAGATCAGGGCCGGAAACGCCCAGATCAACATCCTGATCGGACGCGACCTGGTTCCCCATGTGAATCTTTTCAGCAAGGTGTAGCGCCTGTTCTTCATGTTCATCCTGCCTGTCCTGTCGCCATGTGGTCTCGTGCGCCGGCCCGTGCCCGCGCTCGGGGCGCGTCTGCGCGGCACGGTGTTTCTCGCCCTGCTCCTCTCTTCCCTCTTGACTCCCCCGTCCGCCCGGGCGGAGGACCTCGTGCTGGCCGACGAACCGAAGAAGGTTTTTGACCCTGAAGCGGGTGAGGAGCGCCTGGCGCCGGGGAACTATCGAACGATCTTCGATCCGGAAACCGGCGTCAGAGCATTGCGGCCCGATTACCTGGTGCCGCGTTTCGACCCGCAGAGCGGCGGGAGCCGGCTCGTCCCCAGGCACTACATCAAAACTTTCGATCCTCTGGCCGGCACGGAACGCTGGGTCCCGCCGGACACGGTGCTGAAGTACGACCCTGAAAGCGGCGGCCTGCGGCTGTCCGAGAGGGAGAGCCGGCGGATGTATGATCCGGAGATGGGGACGGAGCGGCTGGTGGAACAGCAGCACACGGCCCTCAAGGACCCGCTCGGCAACGAGATTGGAAAAATCGACGTCGCCGGTCTTCAAAAGAAGTATGACCCGGAAAAGGGCCGTGAAGTGCTGGCGCCCGAAACCCACCGCAAGGCGTATGATCCGGAAACGGGCGGCTACCGCCTGGTTCCCAAAGATTACGTCCGGGTCTTCGACCCCGAGTCCGGCACCGCAGTGATGCGACCGGACTACTACACCTCCCGATATGCGCCGGAAACCGGCACCTTCAAACTCGTGCCCAAAAGCTACGTCAAGCGCTACGATCCGGAAATTGGAACGCAGCGGCTGGTGCCCGATTTCTACGAAAGCAGATTCGACCCAGAACTCGGCAGGTACCGGCTCGTCCCGAAAGACTACCAGCGGGTGTTCGACCCTCAAAAAGGGCGCGACGTACTGTCCGGCGGCGCCTACACCACCATCCGGGACGAACTGGGCAACGAAATCCGACGCGTGAAAAACAGTGAGCTGACCACACTCCCGGTGAATGGCGCAGTAAAAGAGTGAAACGCCAGGGGCGCGGCCGGCAGCAGAATGCCGTTTGGCAGACACTCCGCGCAGCGTACCGCGTTGAAACCCGAACTCGGGTCAGATGAGTTTATCATGCTCGATGAGCGAAATTTCCTGATCATCGAACCCGTCGGTCGACAAGGGCAGCAGTCGATCTTTGCGCACGATCAACCCGTCTTTTTCGATTTCATCGACGCCTTCCACGGTGATTTCGAACCGGCCGGTGTCCGCCCGCTTGATGTACTTCTTTTCTTTCAGATACCAGATGTGGAAGTCCAGCGTTTCCCCCGGCCACTGCATGATGTTTTCCAGATCCACGATGCCGACGCCGGAGCTGGATGGGTCTCCCCTTCGCTTGGTGTAGAGAATCGACAGGATGGTGCGGCGGATGTGAAGGTCCGAGGCATTGCCGTCGGAGGCGTAGGCGTCGGAGATCGCTTTCCACTGATGGTTTTTAGACTTCTCGTAAGTGGCGTCGTAGGCGGCGCGCTTTTCGGGGTCGGCCAGGGTTTTGTGGGCCTCGGTCAGGCTCTGGAACTTTTCAGCGTCCCCGGTGGCCGGGTTGTCCGGATGATATTTTTTCGCCAGAAGCCGGAAGACCCCTTCGATGGTGTCCAACGCGGCGCCGGGGCTGATTTGAAGGATCTCGTAGTAATCGCGAAACGAATGTTCACCCATCACAAACCTCTTTCTGCTGGAATGTCGAATGGTTTGCCCTTTACAAGGCGCGAGTTCCCTTGTTGTTTGCAACTAGCGTGCCTTTTTAAGCAGTGCCAAGAATGCGGATCGCTCTGGCTGGGAAGGCGAAGTTGGCTGCCCGGCCGCAGTCGCTTTCACCGTCATCCAGTCCTACCCGCCCCCGCTCCCAAGCGTTTAGAAGTTCAGCAAATATCGGCGATGCGGACTGCGCGTTTGACTGCCGAAAAAAGAAAAGTTCGACACCTGAAACACTCGCTTCTAAGGCCCGCAGAAGAGCGGTCCAACGAAACACCCTTTTCACGGTGTCTGTTCAGGGGTCTCAATCTGGAAAAAACAGAAAAGTTTTTCTTCCGGGGTGGGTAATTCAATTCACATCATCCAGGCCGGTTACGAAGTCGCCTTTTCGGCCGCTTCGGCGCGCAGGGCGTCCCGCCCGTAGCACAGCGTGCCGCACTGCAGGCAGCGCTGCGCTTCGAGCCTGGCCTGCCGGGGGGTGATGGTGGCCACGACCTCTTCGGCGAACGACCGGCGGCGCACCTCCACGGGCAGTTCCTTGAGCGTCACTTTGGGCGGCCCCGGCGGCAGGGCGAGGTTTTTGAGAATGCTGCGCGGGTTCACCCGGCGGTGGAGGTCGGCGGGGACCGGGATCTTGCCGCTGGTGATCAGGTGGTGGATGGAGCGGGCTGCCATGCGTCCGCCGGCGACGGCGCCGACCACGGTGGCGCGTCCGGTGTGCATGTCGCCGGCCGCGAAGATGTCGGGCGGCGCGGCCAGCAGGGTGACGCCGGCGGCGGCCAGGGTGCCTGCCGGGGTGGCCGTGAAGCCTAAGGCGGCGTCATCGCCGTTTTGCAGGCAGGCCAGGTCCGGCATGCGCTCGTAGGCGGTGATTACCAGATCCGCGTCGATAAGGGTTTCGGAGTCCGGCAGGGGCAGATAACGGACCATTTTGCCCTTTTTCTGCGGGTCGGGAATCAGCCCCTGGCAGACCACCTGGCGGACCTGGCCGGCGGGATCGGCGACGATGCGCAGCGGCATGGTCAGCACGCAGATCCGGACGCCTTCGGCCTCGGCCCTGACGATGTCCCGCTTGCGGGCCGTCATGGCCTCGCGCTCGCGGGGGCAGATGACCGTTGCCGCCGCTGCGCCCAGGCGGATGCTGGAGCGGGCGCAGTCCATGGTCGTGTTGGACTCGCCGATCACCACCACCCGTTTGGCCTTCAGATCGCTCAGGCCGCCGCCCACGGCGGAGAGAAACTCCAGGCTCTGCCACACCCCTTCGACCGCCTCTCCGGGAACGCACAGCTGGGGAACGGTCCAGGCGCCGAGCCCCAGGAAAATCGCCTTGAAGCCGGACTGCCGCAGCTCGGTGAGCGTGAAATCGCGGCCCAGCATGCTCTTGGTCCTGACCTCGATCCCCAGGGCGAGAATGCCGTCGATTTCCCAATCCACCACGTCGCGGGGCAGCCGGTAGGCCGGGATGCCGTAGCGCAGCATGCCGCCCAGCTGGGGCTTGAGTTCGAACAGGGTCGGCCGGTGCCCCAGGCGGCGCAGGAAATAGGAGCAGGAGAGCCCGGCCGGCCCGGCGCCGACCACGGCCACCCGATGGCCGGTGTCCGGCAGGCAGGCCAGCGGTATGCGGCGCCGCGACTGGCGCTCCCAATCTCCCAGGTAGCGCTGGAGGTGGCCGATGGCCACGCCTTCGTCGGCGATGTTCCGGCGGCAGATGTTCTCGCAGGGATGAGGGCAGGTGCGGCCGACGATCGAGGGGAAGGGGTTGCGCAGCTTGAGGGTCTGAAGGGCGCCGGCCTTGTCTCCGCGGATAAGCTGGTTCAGGTAGCGCGGCACATCGATCTGCGCCGGACATTTCTGGCGGCAGGGGGCCAGGCAGTCCGAGGTGCGGTCCAGGCGCAGCAGCCGTTCGGCCAGCGTTTCCAGGCGGATGAGGCCCCGGGGGCACACATCGACGCAGCGCCCGCACCCCCTGCAGCGCGAGGGGTCGACCTGCGGCCGGCGCTCGGCATCCAGGCGGATGGCATTGAACCGGCAGACGGCCGCGCAGGTGCCGCCGCCCAGGCAGCCGTTTTCGCAGGGGTTCCAGCCGCCGTACAGCACGGCCATGGCGCGGCAGTCCGCTGCGCCGTTGTATTCGAAAACGGGTGCCATGCGGTGAGAGCCGGAGCACGCCACGGTGGCCGTCGGAAGCTCGGCGAGCCCTTCGCCTTTGCCGGTCAGGCGCATCAGGTGCTGAACGACTTCCAGACCCCCCATGGGGCACACGGTGACCCGCGCCTTGCCGGCCAGCAGCGCCTTGGCAGCCCCCTCACAGCCGACATACCCGCAGGCGCCGCAGTTCAGGCCCGGCAGCGCCGACTTGATCGCGGCGAGCCGGGGATTTTCGGCCACGTGAAAAAAGCGCGCCGCCAGCGCCAGCAGGGACGAGGCGATCAAGGCCAGTCCACCCATCACCAACATCGCGGTAACGACCATACGGCTTCCTCTGGCAGGTTGAGTGTGAACGCTTCGCGGCGCTTCGGGTGTTCGTGGGACGGCGCCCGTTTTTACTTCCCGTCGATTGCTCCGCGGACTGGAAAACGAGGGCCACACCGTTCAGGAGCAAGTAGCATACCAGCATCCGGACATTATCTTTGTTGCATTTATTCAGTATGTTATTGACTATGGCCGGAACCGCGTGCGGCGACGGCAGGCGTTGGGGTGCTTTACAATCTGTAAAGTTCCAGGTTCTGAGATGCGGGGGCTGTACGCCGATTCAGACCTTTTACGGGTCCGTCAAAGCCGGGGGCGGCGAACTGCACCCGCAACCCGGGGCCGGCGTGCTGTCATTATTGGTTTTCCTTGACATGCTTTTAAATTACCGATTATGACAGTAGCTATCCTCACTCCGATTCTCCACTGCCGCATTCGCGACGGCGTTAGCGTGTCACCTTCAACCTTCCGGGAGGTATCAAATGGATAAAATTTTGCGTGTCAACATGAGTGGTCCCAATGGGCCGACCCTCACCACCGAGGGACTCGGCAACTACGCCGGCCTGGGCGGGCGCGCCATGACCTCGACCCTGGTGGCCAGGGAGGTGCCCCCCACCTGTCATCCCCTGAGCGCCGAAAACAAGCTGGTCATCGCACCGGGCCTGCTCAGCGGTTCGGCGGCGGCCATGTCGGGCCGCATTTCGGTGGGCTGCAAAAGCCCGCTCACCGGCGGCATCAAGGAGTCGAACTCCGGCGGNNATCAAGGAGGCCAACTCGGGCGGCCAGCCTTCCCAGATGCTGGCCCGTTTAGGGTATGCCGCGCTGGTGCTGGAGGGAACGCCCAAAAACGGGAGCCTGTACAAGGTGCACATCACCAAAGACGGCGCCA
>DDYQ01000158.1 GCA_002348005.1 Desulfobacteraceae bacterium UBA2230
GGAGAAAAAGCGGCCGCCGGCGGGCCACCCGCAGCCGAAACAAAGCCCGCAGCGGCCAAACCCGCAGCGCCGGCCGCCACGGAGCCTCCCCCGCCGGAAGCACCGCCGCGGCTTGCGACCCGCCAAGCGGCGCCCGAACCGACGCCTGAGCCGCAGGCGGCGGCAGGGCCTGCACCGCCCACCGAGCCCGACCGCGAGGAGGCGCGACCGGTCTTACCGCCTTCCGTGCGCCGCCTGATCCGGGAAAAGGGACTCGATCCCGGAAAAATCGCCGGCAGCGGACCGGGGGGACGCATCACCAAAGGCGATGTGCTGCTGCATCTTGAACAGGCGCCGGCCGGTTTGCCCGAAGCATGCACTCCCCCGGCTGAACTGACGCAGGAGGCGTTGCCGGCCGAAGTACGCAAGCGCATGTCGCCCATTCGCAAGCGCATCGCCGCCCGGCTTCTGGAGGCGCGGCGCAACACGGCCATGCTGACCACCTTCAACGACATCGACATGAGCCGCGCCATGGCGCTGCGCGCACAGTACAAAGAGCCATTCAAGGAGACCCACGAGGTGGCGCTGGGTTTCATGTCCTTTTTCATCAAGGCCTGCGTGTCGGCTCTCAAGGCTATCCCCGAAATCAACGCCTTTATCGAGGACGACCAGATCGTCTACCACAACTACCAGCACATCGGAGTGGCGATCGGGTCGGGCCGCGGCCTGGTGGTACCGGTGATCCGCCATACCGAACGCATGTCGTTTGCCGGAATCGAGAAGGCGATCGTCGACTACGTCGTCAAAATCAGAGAAAACCGCCTGGAACTGGCAGATCTGGAGGGTGGCACCTTTACCATCAGCAACGGCGGCATTTACGGCTCGCTGCTGAGCACGCCGATCCTCAACATGCCCCAGAGCGGAATTCTGGGCATGCACCGCATCGAAAAGCGTGCGGTAGTGGTCGACGACCAGATCGTGGTGCGCCCCATGATGTACGTCGCCTTGAGTTACGACCACCGCATTGTGGACGGCCGTGAGGCGGTTACCTTCCTGAAACGGATCAAAGAACTGGTCGAAAACCCCGAACGGCTTCTGCTGGAGGTGTGATATGGCGGATTACGATCTGATCATCATCGGTGCCGGTCCAGGCGGTTATGTGGCCGCCGCGCGCGCCGCTCAGTTGGGATTGAAAACGGCCTGCGTGGAAAAAGAAGCGCGCCTGGGCGGCATCTGCCTGAACATGGGTTGCATTCCCAGCAAAGCCCTGCTCGATTCGAGCGAATATTACCACCTCGCCAGGGAAGGCCTCGCCGCCCACGGCATCAAAACGGGCGATGTCAGCCTCGACCTGGCGACCATGATGGCGCGCAAAGACCAGGTGGTTACGGATCTGACCGAAAACGTGCGTAAATTGCTCGAAGGTCACAAAGTCGCCATCATCCACGGCGCGGCCGAAATTACGGCACCGGGCAAAGTCGAGGTACGCGGAGAGGACGGCAAGGCGCGCCGCCTCGAAACCCGCCACATTCTGCTGGCCACGGGCAGCTACCCGATCGAACCGGCCGGCCTGCCCTTCGATGGCCGGATGATCGTCGACTCCACCGCGGCTTTGCGCTTCGACAGCGTGCCCGAGCACCTGGGCATTGTGGGCGGCGGTTACATCGGCCTGGAACTGGGGTCGGTCTGGCTGCGCCTGGGCGCCAAAGCGACGGTGATCGAAATGCTGCCCAAGATCGGCACGGGGCTGGACGGTCAGGTGGCACGCACCCTGGACCGCATCCTGCGCAGGCAGGGCTTTGAATTCCGGCTGGGAACGCGGGTCCGGGAGGCGCGTGTCGAGGGCCGGAGAGTCAATGTAACGGTCGAGAAGGAGGAACGCTCGGAAACGCTCGCCTTCGACCGGCTGCTGGTTTCCGTCGGTCGGCGGCCGCTGACGCGCGGGCTGGGGCTGGAAGCGCTGGGCATCAAAACCGACCCCAAAAGCGGCCACATCCTGGTGAATGAACGCTTCGAAACCAGTGTCAGCGGCATCTACGCCATCGGCGACCTGATCCCCGGACCCATGCTAGCCCACAAAGCCTCGGCCGAAGGCATCGCGGCGGTTGAAATCATCGCTGGACGAACAGGTGAAGTCAACTACGACGCCATTCCGGCCGTCATCTACACCTGGCCTGAAGTGGCCAGCGTCGGCTTGACCGAAGAACAGGTCAAGGCGCGTGAGATCCCCTATTGCGTCGGCACATACCCTTTTACCGGCGCCGGTCGGGCGCGCTGCATGGGCGAAACCGACGGTTTCGTCAAACTGATCGCGCACGGCAAGACCGATCGCATCCTGGGTGTGCACATCGTGGGTGCGCGAGCGGCCGATATGATCGCCGAATGCGTGCTGGCCCTCGAATTCGGCGCCTCAAGTGAAGATATCGCCCGTAGCGTACACGGCCATCCCACCTTCGCCGAAGCGCTGCAGGAGGCGGCCCTGGCGGTGCGCAAGTGCTCGATTTATGCTTCCTGAGGCGTCCCGTGGACAACCGCGACCCCGATGAATAGGTTTTTAAACCGTGGGCGCGCATTCACGGTGCGCGTACCCGGAGTTCATTCAGCCCGTCGTGAAGAGGATCGAAATGAATCTCGGCACCGAAGGCGTGCGCATGGGTGTGGCCGAACTGAAACGGCTGATGGCGGACGCCTTTCCCCAAAGTAACGGCATCGGCGAAATCGAGGCGGTCGGCGTGCGCAGTGCGCGCCTGCGGCACCGCGTCACGGAATCCGACTTGCGCCCCGGCGAGACCCTCTCCGGCCCGGTGATGATGGCTTTGGCCGATTTCGCCTTCTATGTCGCCCTGCTGGCTTCCATCGGCCCGAAAACGCTGGCCGTCACGACGAGCTTCAACATCAACTTCCTGCGCAAACCGAGTCGCGCCGACCTGATTGCCGAAGCCCGGATCCTGCGTCTCGGACGGCAGTTGGCCGTGGGTGAAGTGCGTATCTTTTCTGAGGGGCTGGAGCGTCCGGTGGCCAATGCCATGGTCACCTACGCCATACCGGCCTCGTGATCATCGATCACCGGCGTGCAGCGCAGGCGACAATACTATTTTCTCAGCCCCGCGATAAATAGGTGACCCTATTTATCTCACTCCTCAAAGGGTTAGCATACAGCGTCGCCGCGAGCTGCCTTGCGTGCCGCCGCATCCGATCTTCAGCACCGCCGGAACGGAGCTGGCCGGCGAAGGCCGCCCGGTGTCCAAAGGGTCCAATGGTGGTGCTAAATACCTGCAGAGGGGCATATGGATATTTTCGACTTCTTCAAGCGCGAAAATGACAAAATCCTGGTCACGCTTCAAAAGCTGGAAGATGCCTCCATCCGCAAGAGCGAAGCGCGCAAGTCCCTGCTGGCGGAGGCATGCGAACGAATTTTGAATCAATTCCGAATCGAGGACGAACACCTGTATCCGTTTCTGCAGATCAATCCCCAGACACGCGAATTATGTGAGGTCTGTCGCCACGAAAACCACGAAACGGAAAGTGTTCTGACCCAGCTTTATGAAACGCCGCCCACGGACAAACGGTTTCAGTATCTGGCCGAACGCCTGCACGGTCGCATGATGCGCCAATCTCTGCGCCGCGAGAAGGAGCTGTTTCCTCACCTGCGCCAGGTCATACCGCACGAACAACTTGAGACGCTCGGACAGAAGGCCCAGGTCACCATGCCGCCGAAAGGGTGACCTCCAGAATGCAGTCGGGAAGGAACCTGCACCGTGTCAGCGGCTGTCAGGATAAATGTGCCATCCGACGACAACCCTCGGAGCGGAGAATAGCCAGAAGCCATGCCTGCAATCATCGCAGTCTCCTGCAGCGTGCCCCGGCACGCGATAGCTCAAGATCAGATCCGGCGGTTTGCGGTCCGCATGTTCGATGCCTCGGGGTTGGATGTCGACCGTCTCCTGCCGATTTTCGAAAATACCACCATTGGCAAGCGTCATTTCTGCATGGATCCCGGCTGGTACGAAACCCCGCACAGCTTTGACCTGAAAAACCGCTGTTTTCAGGAAAACGGCATCGCCCTGGCCCGGGAGGCCGTCCACAAGGTGTGTGCGCGAACCGACATTCCCCCCCATGCCATCGACCACGTGTTTTTCATCACCTCCACCGGGATTGCAACGCCCTCGCTGGATGCCCATCTGTTCAATGAACTGGAGTTCAAGCCCACGGTCTTGCGCACGCCGATCTGGGGGCTGGGCTGCGGCGGCGGGGTGGCCGGCATGGCGCGCGCCAGCGACTGGCTGAAGGCCTATCCCCGCAAGACGGCTCTGGTGGTGGCGCTTGAACTGTGCAGCCTGACCTTTATCCGCAACGATCTGAGCAAGAGCAATTTTGTCGCTACGGCCCTCTTCGGCGACGGCTGCGGAGCCCTGCTGATGGTGGGCGACGATCATCCACAGGCAGCGGCAAGCGGCCCGGCACTGCGCATCCAGGCCACGGATTCGATCACCTGGCGGGATTCTTTGTCGGTGATGGGCTGGGAGCTGACCGATGCGGGCCTCCAGGTCGTCTTCTCCAAGAACATCCCCCAGATTGTGCTTCGTCTGGCCCAGCCGGCCATCGAAGGATTCATCGAGCGCAACGATCTTTCCAGGGAAGATATCCGCCACTTCCTATCGCACCCCGGCGGCGCCAAAGTGATCGAAGCCTACTGCAAAGCCTTGGACCTGCAGGAACATCATGTCCTCAGCATGCGCAAGGTATTGACCGACTATGGCAACATGTCCAGTGCCACGGTTTACTTCGTCATCGCCCATTTCCTCGATTCCACGCTTTACCGGAGCGGGGACTGGGTGCTGACCACGGCGCTGGGCCCGGGTTTCTTTTCGGAGATGCTGCTGGCCAGGTGCCGCTGATGGATGCCGGGTGGGTGTATGGATTTATCGGCCTGTTGCTTCTGGAACGCCTGTTGGAGGTCGGCATCGCCCGTCGCAACCGCGCCTGGATCATCGCCCGCGGCGGCACCGAACACCATCGCAGTTTCACGCAACTGCTTCTGACGTTCCACGGTTTGTGGTTCATCGCATTCGGCACGGAAGCTTTCCTGCGCGACAGCGCGGAATTGATCCCTCCCGTTTTAACGCTTGTACCGTTGTTGGTTTTGCAGGCGGGCCGCTACGCCTGTATCATCAGCCTGGGGCCTTTCTGGAATACCCGCATATACGTGCTGCCCGGCGCCGCGCCCGTGCGGCGCGGNNCTCTACCCCGCCTTGTTCGGCTGCTTCTATACGGCCTTCCTGTTCGGGGCGGTCAATTTGTGGGTACTTAAAAACCGCATCCGGCAGGAAGATCAGGCTATGGCCGACCCACGATCTCGTGGCTCCAGGCCTGCTGCGTATTGTTGATCGCCTCGGGAACCACTTGCGTATCGAGGGCTTTTTCCTGCGCGTGCAGCTCGTGTACGACCAGCTGCGGAATAATGCGGCTGGCTTCGACCACCAGCGGCGTAATCTCTTTCAGATGCGTGAGCGTGATGTCCGCCAGTTCGCGATCATGGTGAGCCAGCGCCGTGGTGTGCAGCATCGTATAGCTGATGGCCGCCATGTTCAGGGCCGTGTAGTTGTCCCGCATGTTGCGCATGACCGAGTCTTCCTGCCGCATGAGCGTGTAAAAACCGGTGGTCAGGCCGGAAATCTTGGTCAGGGCTTTTTTGATCGTCGAGGTGGGGGCGGAAGTTCCCAGTGAACCGATGTAGCGTTCCAGAAGATCGATGTGACCCCGCAGCATCTCCCGAACCCTGCGGACGAAGGCATGGGCTTCGCCGTACTCTTTGAGCCGGGTGTCGGAAACCTGCCAGTCCAGGATTTCGGCAAAATGCTTTTCGACCCCCAGCATGTCCGTCGCGTATTGGTGCAGTACCGCTTTGCTCTCTTTCATGATCGGCCTCCTTGAATAGGATAAAGACTACAGCGTAGCTTTTTATACCGGCACCGCCTATGGGGCGGGGGTGGTACAAATAAACCCCTGGAGCCTTATTCAACGGCCCTCTGCGTGGTATCGGGCCGAAAGCGAAGGTGCCGTCGACCGTGCACCCGGAACGCTCCTGGAGGCGGCAGTCGTCTGCTGACGGCTATGCGTCCGGCACGATTCCGGCCATGAGCAATCCGATTTGATCGACCTTGCGACGGTCGCCGGCGTCGAAATCGTCCATGATCCTGCCGTTGAAGATCACGGCAATGCGGTCGGAGAGGGAGAGGGCCTCGTTCAGATCGCCGGTGACCAGCAGGATGCCGGCGCGTTCGCGTGCCTTCAGCAGTACCTGCCAGATCTCTTCGGTGGCGCCCACGTCGAGGCCCTGGGTGGGCTGTTCGGCCACGATCAAGCGCGGGCGGCGGAAGAACTCGCGCGCCAGCACCAGCTTCTGCAGGTTGCCGCCCGAAAGCTGCCGGGCCAGGGCATCGGGATCGGGCGGCTGGACATCGAAGGTGTGCATCAACTCGCGGGTTTTGGCGTGCGCCCTGCCGCGGCTCAGCCAGGGACCGCGTGCAAAACCCTGGCGGGTGGTCAACAGGAAGTTATCGGTGATCGACATGCCGGCGCAGACGGCCAGCCCCCGTCGGTCCTCGGGGATATGCGCCAGATTGCCGTCCCATTCATGGGCGGCGAAAAATTGCTCCCAGGTTTGCCCCAGAATGCTGACCCGGCCCCTCGCGGGCGGGCGCAGGCCGCAAACCACCTCCACCAGGGCTTTTTGCCCGTTGCCGGCCACGCCCACCAGGCTGAGGATTTCGCCCTGCCGCACCTGCAGGTCGATGTGGCGGAGTCCGTCACCGCTCAGCGCTTCCGTACGCAGGACCACCTGACGCAAGGCCACAGGATCACGCCGGACCTGAAAAATGACCTCGCGGCCCACCATTTTACGTGCCAGTTCGGACTTGCTGCCGACTTGGGCGGCGTCCAGTTCGGCCACTACCTTGCCTCGGCGCAGCACGGCGATCTCATCCGCCACCGCCAGCACCTCGTCCAGTTTGTGGCTGATGAAGACAATGGCCCGTCCCTGGGCCGCCATCTGCCGGAAGGCCTGGAAGAGCTGCTCGGTCTCCGGCGGCGTGAGCACGGCAGTGGGTTCGTCGAAAATCAACACCCGGCAGTCGCGCTGGAGCAGCTTCAGGATCTCCACCCGCTGGCGTTCGCCCATGGAAAGCGCCTCGACCCGCGCGGATGGCTCCACGGTCAGGCCGAAACGCCGCGCAAGCTCCGCCACCTGCGCCTGCATGCGCCGCGGCCTCAGCCGCCACCCGAGACCCGCCTGGCCCAGCATCACATTCTGGTCCACGCGCATGCGTTCGATCAGCGTGAAGTGCTGATACACCATGCCGATGCCCAGACCGTGGGCCGCACGCGGCGAGGCGATGGTCACGGGGCGGCCGTCCACCAGAATCCTGCCGCTGTCGGGTTGCATCCGTCCGGCCAGGATGCCCATCAGCGTGCTTTTACCGGCCCCGTTCTCGCCCAGCAGGGCCTTGATCCGACCGGCGCGAATATCCAGTCCCACCTCGTCGTTGGCGCGCACCGGGCCGAACGATTTGGTGATCTGCGATAATCGGATGACCGGAACGGAGTCCGCATTCATTATTTGATCCTGCCGCCGTCTATGATGGGGTGAACATATTGAACTTCAGCATCCCAGGGAAAGAGAATCCAGGTATCCTGACTCACCTCGGTGATGAAGGTGTCCACCAGCGGCCGCCCCTTGGGCTTGGCGTAAACCGTGGCGAAATGGGCTTTGGGCAGCATGTCGCGCACCGTCTTGGCGGTCGCCCCGGTATCCACCAGGTCGTCGATCAACAGCCAGCCCTGGCCGTCGAGGTCGAGGCGCTTGAGTATCTCGACTTCGCCCTTCTGATCCTGCCAGGCGTAACTGCTCACGCAAACCGTCTCCACCAGGTGAATGTCCAGCTCGCGGGCCACGATCGCCGCCGGGACGAGTCCGCCGCGGGTAATGGCCACAATGCCTTTGAAATAAGTAAAATCCATCAGCCGCCAGGCCAGCGCGCGCGAATCGCGGTGCAGTTGGTCCCAGGTGACGGGAAAGGTACGCTGGAAATTCTTTGACTTATCGGGCATGCTTCACCTCCGGATAGCAGGTTACGAACGTCCTAATCGGCGGGCTCGATATTGAGGCCCAGCGCCGCCGGCGCGTCACCGCCCCCCCGCCGGGACGAAAACACCAGCACCATGATGGTCAGCGCATAGGGCAGCATCATCAGCAGCGACGAGGGGATGTGGGTCCCGACGGCCTGCAGGCGAAATTGAAAGGCCATCACACCGCCGAACAACAGAGCGCCCAAAAGGGCGCGGTAGGGCCTCCAGAATGCAAAGATCACCAGGGCCACCGCAATCCAGCCGCGGCCGGCGGTCAGCCCGTTGGTCCAGGAGTGCGTGTAGGCGAGCGACAGGTATGCGCCGCCCCAGCCCATCAGCCATCCGCCCACCAGAACTCCCACCCAGCGGTAGCCGAGGGTGTGCAGACCAGCCGCCCGGCTGGCCTCAGGGTTCTCGCCCACAGCGCGCAGCCCCAGCCCCCAGCGCGTGGCGTTAAGATAAAACCACAGCAGCGGCACGATCAGAATGCTCCCGTACACCAGGGCGTCCTGGCGGAAGAATACCGGTCCCAACAGGGGGATCTGCGCCAGTCCGGGTATGGGCAGCGGCTGGAAACCAGGCGCGCTGCTGCCCACCAGGGGCGTTCCCAGATAGTTGGCCAGACCTGCGCCCAGGATTGTCAGCGCCAGACCGGATACCACCTGATTGCCCTGAAATCCCAGGCAGACCAACCCGTGCACGCCGGCCAGCAGCGATCCGCAGGCGCCCGCGGCCAGCAGACCGGCCACCGGACTGCCGGTCCAGAGCGTGACGGCAAAGGCCGCCAGAGCGCCCATGGCCATGATTCCTTCGACGCCCAGATTGAGGATGCCGCTCCGTTCGGTCACGATTTCGCCCAGGGTCGCGGTGAGAATGGGCGTACCGGATTGCACGGCGGCGGCCAGCAAGGCGAGTATGATGTCCAGATTCATGCGCGCCTCCCGAAGACGAGACGGTAGCGGTTGAAAAAGCCGCCGGCCAGCACGCTGATCAGGAGCAGACCCTCGATGATGGCTCCGAAGGCGGCCGGCACCTGAAGATCGAGCTGCAGGATTTCCAGCCCCACCCGCAGGCCGGCCAATAAAAAACTGGCGGCGCCGATGAGCAGCGGGTTGAGCTGCGCCAGCCAGGCCACCACAATGGCGGTGTAGCCGTAACCGGCCATTACGCTGGGCTGAAGGCGGTTCAGGCCGGCCGAGGTCTCCAGAAAACCGGCCCAGCCTGCCAGGAGGCCCGACAGCACCATCGCCAGCAACACCAGACGGTCATACGGCAGCCGGGCATAGCGCGCGGCGCGGGGATTCTCGCCGCTGGCCAGCAATTCGTACCCCAAACGTGTAAAACGGAAGAAAATCCAGCTGGCCGTCCCGGCCGCCAGGCAGACGAGCAGCCCCCAGTGCAGCCGGGTTCCACCCATGGTCCCCACCACGGCACCGGAAGCGAAGCTTTCGGTCATCGGAAACCCGAAGCTGGCCGGATCTTTCCAGGGGCCGTAAACCAGGTAGTGGAGCACCAGAATGCCGATATAGTTAAGCATCAAGGTGACGATGATCTCGTTGGCGCGCATCCGCACCTTGAGCCAGGCCGGCAGCAGGGCCCACAGGCCGCCGGCGGCTGAGGCCGCCAGCAACATCAGCGGCAGCAGGGTGTACCAGGGCCATTGAGGAAAGGTCAGCGCCGCCCAGGTGGCGCCCACCGAGCCCAGGGCGTACTGCCCTTCGGCCCCGATGTTCCATACCTGCAGGCGAAAAGCGATCGCCACGCCCAGCGAGCACAGGAATATCGGCACGGCTTTGATCAGGCAGTCCTCCAGGGCATAACCTGAAAAATAGGCCGAACGCACCAGCAGCCAGATGCCGCTCAGGGCCGGCTTGCCCTGAATGCGCAACAGCAGGGCGCTGACCGCCAGGGAAAACATCACCGCGGCCGCCAAAACAAAGCAGGAGCCCCAGCCTAGGGGCTCCTGCCGTTTATGCACGCGCATGGCCAGCATTTATTGATCCGGGGTTGAGGATTGTGGCCGGCTCACTCCAGGGTGCCGACGATCCCCTGCACAAAATACTTCATGCCCAGCAGTTCTTCATCCGTGGCCGTCTTGCCGTCCGGTATCCGGATATTGCCTTTTTGATCCTTGATGGGACCGACGAAGATCTTCTCTCTGCCTTCTAAAATCTCCTGCTTCCGGGCCTCGACCTTGTCGCGTACATCCTGCGGCACCATGGGGCCGAAGGGCGCGAGGTCCACGATGCCCTCTTTCATGCCCCACCAGTCGACGGTGTTCTTCCAGGTCTTGTTTTGCACGTCCTGAACGATCTTGCGGTAATAGGGCGCCCAGTTCCAGACCGCAGCGGTCAGATGCGCACGGGGAGCAAAAGCCGACATATCGGAATTGTAGCCCACCGAGTAAGCGCCGCGTTCCTGAGCGGCCTCCTGCGGGCCGGGGGAGTCCTGGTGCTGGGCGATCACATCGGCGCCCACATCCAGCAGGCTCTTACCGGCCTCTTTTTCAGTGGCCGGGTCGTACCAGGTTTTGGTCCAGACCACGCGCACCTGCACCCCGGGATTGACGGCCTGCGCGCCCAGGGTGAAGGCGTTGATCCCGCGGATCACTTCAGGTATCGGAAAAGCCGCCACATACCCCAGGATGTTGCTTTTGGTCATGGAACCGGCCACCATGCCGGAAAGGTAACGGGGCTGATAGATGCGTCCGAAGTAGTTCCCCATGTTGGGGGCGGTCTTGAAACCCGAGCAGTGCATGAAGATCGTCTTGGGAAACTGGTTGGCCACCTTGAGCATCGGGTCCATGAAACCGAAGCTGGTGGCGAAGATCAGATCGAATCCCTTGCGGGCCATGTTCAGCATGACGCGCTCGGAGTCAGGACCCTCATCGACATCCTCCACAAAAGAGGTGCTGACACCGGGCAGCGCTTCGATGGCCAGACGACCCTGATCGTGGGCCCAGGACCATCCTGCATCTCCCACCGGCGATACGTAGATGAAACCGACCTTCAAGTCCTGGGCCTGCACCGCGATGGCCGGACCGAGGGTCAGCCCTATCGCCAGCACGAGCATTACGCTGAAATGGATTTTTCGCATCTCAACACTCCTTCTGATTGGCTCAAATTACGGGAACAGTTGAACCTGATGACTGATGGTTGAACAAACGGCCGATCATTGCGCCGGCAACAAACGCCGTCCTTCCGCCTGGGAACGCCACAGCGCCGCCAAGGCGCCGGTGGCGAACTTGGTGACGATTTCACCAAACATGATCGCCGCCAGCATGGCGGGGGCGAACACACCCGCAAAAGCGATGAGGTTGAACAGGACGCTGTCCAGGGGAATGCTGATCAGATTGGATCCCAGTACGCGCTGGAGCCAGCTGCGCTGCAGGAGTCGGTGATAAATCTCGGTGTCGGCGGTTTCGCTCAGGACGATGGCGATAAAAGACGCCGTTATGATGCGCCATTCAACCCCCAGCAGAAGCGATTCCAGCAGCATGCCCACGGCGGCGGCCAGGATCATGGCGTAAACCGCCTTACGGCCGTAGCGGTGCACCCGGTCGCGTTGGGTGAATGTAATGCCGAATATCAATGTGCCCACCGAAAGCATACCAAAAAGCGGCAGGGGGATGAACCAGGTCGCCGTATAATTGGCCGCCAACACGGCGGCGATGTAAAGTCCCATGTGACCGAACATAAATTCAGACTCGCTTTCATCGTCCTGATCGGACCGATAGAATAAAGCGTGCCATACCCTGTTGCTCCAAAAAAAGCAACGTGGGAGCGAAAGGATGGGACAGGGCTGACGACGCTTCGAACCGCACCCCGATAACCCATGCTTGATCTTGTTCCGGCGATATGATTGTGTGATTTGGAGCCGTCATTCGCTTCCCGATTGCCAGGCACGCGAAATGCATATCCATGCAGCCGGACGAATGATGGTTATCGTAGGAAAAACTTTCTAGGAATGACCCATGGCCAAACGAAAAGATAATCCCTCTATTTTTTGTTCATTCTGCGGCAAGAGCCAGGACGCGGTCAGAAAACTGATCGCCGGCCCGGCTGTCTATATCTGCGATGCATGCGTCAAAACTTGCGGCGAACTGCTCGAGGACGGACTGCTGGAGGAAGAACGCGGTTTTCGCGAGAAGCTCACCCCCCGGCAGATTCGCGAGAAACTCGACGAGTACGTTATCGGCCAGGATATGGCCAAAAAGATCCTGGCGGTGGCGGTATACAACCACTACAAGCGGATCGATACGCAGGCCGGCAAGAAGGGGGTGGAGGTCCAGAAAAGCAATGTGATGCTGATCGGCCCCACGGGCACGGGCAAGACCCTGTTGGCCGAGACCATGGCGCGCTTTCTCAATGTCCCTTTCGCCGTGGCGGACGCCACCAGCTATACCGAAGCCGGCTATGTGGGTGAAGACGTGGAAAACATGATCCTCTACCTGCTGCAGAACGCCGACTACGACGTGGAACAGGCCCAGCGCGGCATCATCTATATTGNNGGCGTCCAGCAGGCGCTGCTGAAAATACTGGAGGGCACCTCCGCCAACGTACCACCCAAGGGCGGCCGCAAGCACCCCCAGCAGGAATATATCAAAGTCGACACGACCGATATTCTGTTCATCTGCGGCGGCGCCTTCAACGGCCTGGAAGCGATCATCAGACGGCGCATGGGTTCGCGCAATATCGGCTTTGGTGCAGGCATGCGCAAGGAAAAGGAGCACGCGCCCTACGATACGCTCAAACAGGTGCGGCCTGAAGACCTGATCAAGTACGGTTTCATTCCGGAATTCCTGGGCCGCCTCCCGGTGACGGCCGTGCTGCACGATCTGGATGAGGCGGCCCTGATCCGCATCCTGAACGAACCGAGAAATTCCCTGGTGCGTCAGTACCAGCGCCTGATGGAAATGGAAGGCGTTCTGCTCAAATTCACCGACAGCGCCCTTGCGGCCATCGCCCGCCTGGCACAGCAGCGCAAGGCCGGCGCGCGGGGATTGCGCGCGATCATGGAAACCTGCATGCTAGACATCATGTACGAACTGCCCTCGCAGGAGGGGGTGAGCGAGTGCGTGATCAATGAAGAGGTCGTTTCCAACCGGGCCAACCCGCTGCTGATCTACGAACCCACCAAGAAAACGGGCTGATAACCAATCAGCGGCTGCCGGGGCCGCGCGGCTGGCTTTCTAAAGATCCAAGCGCCGGGTGGTGCGCGCGACCCGGCCGTTTTCAAGATAGAGCCGGTGGGTAATGCAGTCGGGCAGTTCGTCCGGACGGTGAGTGGTATAGATCAGGCTGACAGCGCCATGAACGCCGATACGGTCCAAAAGGGCGAGCAGTTTTTGACGGTGCCGGGCGTCCAGTCCGTTGCACGGCTCATCAAGGATCAGCAGGCGAGGTGATTTCACCATGGCGCGGGCGATCAACAGCAGGCGCTGCTGCCCGAACGAGAGCCGCGCGTACCGGAGGGGTGCAAGGTCTTCCAGCGTCAGGCGCGACAACCATCGCCGGGCGGTCTGGATCTGCTCCGCAGTGCAGCGGCGATAAAGCCCCAGCGAATCGAAAAATCCCGAACACACCACGTCCAGTCCGGTCATGTCCAGCTGATAACGGGCCTGCAGCACGTCATCCATGTGGCCGATCCGGTCCTTGATTTCCTGAAGGGCCTCGCCCGAGCCCTTCAGCCGTCCGAACAGTTCGATCCGGTTGGCATAGGCCTGCAGCTGCTCGCCCGTTATCAACTTGAGCAGGGTCGTCTTCCCGGCGCCGTTGGGACCGATAAGGGCCCAATGTTCGCCGCTGTTCACGGACCAGTCGACTCCGTCCAGTACCAGTGATCGGCCGAATCGCACGGTCACGGCGTTCATCCGCACCAGGGGTGCATCCTCCACCCCGGAAGGGGCAACCTGCCGCGACTCCCATCCGGATGCCGGCGCGGGCACGCGGTCCTCCTGCCGGTCCAGGTGCTTCAAGAAGGCGGCGCGGCCGCCCTGCCAGACGACGCGGCCCTGTTCGAGGTGCAACACATGTCCGAAGCCCTCGGGGATTTCCGCCGGTCGATGCGTAATCAGCACCACCTGGGTGTCGCTGTCGGCGCACAGCTGTTCCAGCGCATGCTTCAAGGCCCGGCGCGACGCCCCGTCGAGCCCGTTGAAAGGTTCGTCCAGGACTAGCATTCGCGGATGGGCCAGCAGGGCGCGGCCAAGCAGCAGCTTGCGCATTTCGCCGGATGAGAGCGACAGCAGCGGCTTGGCAAAAACCGCGGTCAGCCCCAGCAGGGATTCAATCTGCCGCCGGCGCGCTTCGATCCCGGGTCCGTCGCCCTCCATTGCCAGATCGCTGACCCGGGTCTCACGACCCCGCCCGCTGAACCCGCGCATCTCCTCGCGCATGCGTTCCTGTTCATGGAATCGGTGATACTGATCCGAAGAGACCAGCGCCGTAGCCGGCCGCCCGTTGTCGCCGCGAGGGGCGGACTCGTATGCACGCCGGATAAAGCCGCCCACCACCGCGGCCTGTCCGATCAGCGCCTTGGCCAGGGTGGTCTTGCCGGCCCCGTTGGAACCCCAGACCGCCCAGTTCTGCCCCTGTTCGACCCGCCACTCTATATCGGACAACACCCTGCGGCCACCCAGCCGTATGCTCACATTTTCGAAGACGATAAATGGATTCGTTTCCATGATGACAGGATACCTGCACAACCTTTTCTTTAACGCTTGAACATGTTGGATCGAAAATCGGCGCCAATCCCGGCACGCTTGCAACACTTCCTCGACGGCCCGTCCGTTGATGCGCCGATCCCCTTATCCCGCGGCCGACAAGGAGTGGTTATATAGAAAATTCAACCCGGAGGGTCAAGTTTACAATGGCATGTGCACCGATCCCGGTGGATGCCGCCGGTACCGGGGTGCATATCAGGGAGGCCGTCATGATCAAGCCTTTCGGCCGGTCGTTCTGCGCTGGCCGATCTCCGGCTTTTGCCGGGAGCGACCGCAACGCGCCCCGGGCGGGGGCCGGCGCTTGTCCGGCCGCAAAGCATGTTTAATCTTTGGTAAACCTGAAACGGACGGAGGTGTCTATGCCGAATAATCCCCAGGAAGAGCGCAATCTTTGTCAGTACCGCTGCGAAGATCTGTTTGTCCAATGCACCGACCGCACACCGAGCGGTTGCGTCGAGGCCCTGCGCCTGTGCCGGGAAGGCTGTGCGTCTTCTTCAGCGCGCGCAGAAGCATAGCCGCACCGCCTGCCGATCCGCATCGCCCGCGAGCCTTCCGGCCTGCGGGCGTTTTGCTGCAAAATGAAGCCGCGCCGATAAGCCGCACACAGGACGGACGGTGGGTCAAATCCAACCCATGCTCACGATCCACTGCCAGGCGGCGAAAGCCGCCATGCCGCCAAGGATCGTCAGCAGCATGTTCCTGAACCGCCAGCCGATCGCCACCGTAATCAGTGCCCCCACCAGGTATGGGTTGCGCCAGGTCAACTGCATGTGTCGCCCGTCCGGAAACAATGCGGCCGGAACGATAATGGCCGTGAGAACGGTCGGCGGCACATAACCCAGGGCACGCTGCATCACCGGGCTGAAACGGATGCGCCCGGATAACGGCAGCAGCAGGTAGCGGATCGAAAAGGTCGCCAGCGCCATGCCGGCCACGATCCATACGGTCTCCATCTATTTTTCCTCCAGCTTACCGGCGGCTTTGCAGGATTCGGCGGCCACACCGGCGGCGATGCCCAGGACGGTGGCGGCGATCAAACCCAGTTTGTGCGGCAGTCCGTTGAAGGCCAGGGCGCCGATACCCGCAACCAGAACTGCACACAGATTGGGGCGCGTCTTCAAATACGGAACCACGATGCCGATGAAGGCCGCAATCATCGCGAAGTCCAGGCCCCAGCCGCCGATGCCGCGCATCAGCTTGCCGGCGGCTATGCCGAGCAGAGTACAAATATTCCAGCTGGTATACATAAAGAGCATGGAACCGAACTGATACCAGTGTTTGAATGCCGATCCATCCTGCCCGAACCAGCGTCCCACTGCCACGGCGAATGTCTCGTCGGTCAGACCGAAGGCCAGCGCCACTTGCCAGCGTGTCGTCAGGCGCCGCAGGTGCGGCAGCAGCGTCGCGGTGTAGAGCAGGTGGCGGAAATTGACTACGAAAGTGGTCAGCACGATCATCGGCCAGGCGGTTCCGGCGCAGATCATGCCCATGGCGATGAATTGGGACGAGCCGGCAAAAACGAACAACGACATGCCCATTGCCCCCCAGGGGCTCAGTCCGGCTCCCCCGGCCAGGGTGCCGAATATGATGCCGAAGGGCATGGCGCCGATCACCAGCGGCAGGGTGTCGCGGGCACCGTTGAAAAATTCCTGTCTGCGGGTTGCGCTGCGCATGGTTCACCTCAAAAGGGATGCGGCCAAATCGCATAACCCGGATACGTGTGGCGGGCGAAAGCCTGGGAAATGCAAGTGGCCCTGAGAAGCTCCATTTATGAGGCTGATATTTACTTGTCAATCTGCAAGGCGATTCCCGCCGAAGATATGCGCCTCATTCTCCCCTTTCGCGATATTTGGCGTTGTGTAAAAAGATCTGACAGGGGGGTCCGGGGCGGTATCAACGGGACCGTTCTCGCCGGCCCTCTCCGGCGGCCTTGATTGGCATACGCATTGCTGTAGCACGGGTCAACCGTACACCCGAAAAGGACAGGCGATGCGTCGCGTTCTGACGTACCAGATTTTTCCATTCATTCCGCCGGCACTTTCGTTTCTTGAAATCCTGGCGCGCAATCTGTGGTGGTGCTGGAAGCCCGAGGCGATCGACCTGTTCCGGCGCATCGACCCGCAGTTGTGGAAGGCCTCCAACCACAATCCGATCCAGCTTCTCTCCCAGGTGAGTCAGAAGCGGCTCGAAAAACTGGTTGAAGACGACAGCTTTCGGGCCCACCTGCAGCGCGTCAAATCACTTTTCGATCAACGGGTGACGCACAATGTCGACTCCCGGCACCCTGTCCACGCCTCGGTGGGCCCTGCGGCCTACTTCTCCATGGAATTTGGAATTCACGAAAGCGTTCCCATCTTCGCAGGGGGGCTGGGTATTCTGGCCGGCGACCATCTCAAGGCCGCTTCGAACATGGCCCTTCCCCTGGTCGGGGTCGGATTGCTTTACCGCAAAGGATACCTGCGCCAGTTTCTGACGTCGGACGGCTGGCAGCAGGAAGTGCGGCGATGAAAATGGCCATGCGTCAGTACTGCAGCCTGCGCATGCTGGGTGAATACGACCGGCGATACTATATTCCCGGCGCTCAGCGACTGGGGGAACTGGCCGCGGACAAAGCCGCCGAAGCGCGACGCCTGGCTGCGCAGCTCAAAAGGCTGCGCGCCCTGTGGCCCGATATCCGGATTGGATCGCCGAACCCGTCCGGCAAAGGCCCTTTCCGGGTGGGCGAGCACTTCGAGGTGCAGGTCGATGTCCATCTGGGAAAGCTGGAACCTGTCGAGGTATGTGTGCAGCTCTACAATGGTCAGATGCGTGCCTGTGACGATCTGAAAGACATCCTAAGCTTCCCGATGCAGGTGTCGCAGGCTATGGGGGTCCGGAAGTTTCCGCTACAGCTGCCAGGTGCCCTGCCGCATCTCGGGTCGATATGGCTTCTCGGTGCGTGTGGTTCCCGAGGGCGATGCCTGCCTTATAAGCACGCCGGGTCTGGTCACCTGGTTCTAGCCGCCGCCTGCACCGACGGCTTGCGTCAGAGTAGAGGCGAATCGCCTTTTTTACGAGCGGAGCCCGTGGACGGCCGCAGGCTTTGTACCACCCGTTTAAACGCCTTTGGTGATCGCCTCGAGGCCCACTCGAACCGGATCCAAGCCGCTTGGCATGCGACTTGATAATGGGCCCCATCCCGGCCCGCTGACACTTTGCACAGGGAGGGCAGAACGGGTGAAGGAAAATCTCGATCCAAAGATCAAACCATCCAGGAGACGCGTGCGCTTTCGCTTTGTCGAACCGGATGCCGATACGGTCGCCGTGGTGGGTGATTTCAATCAATGGGATCAAATGCGTCACGGCCTGAAAAGAACCGCCAACGGCACATGGGAGAAAATCATTTTTCTCAGTCCGGGTTCCTATGAATATAAATTTTTGGTGGATGGTCAGTGGCGCCTGGACCCTGAGAACAGTTGCGAATGCATGAACCCGTATGGTACGCGCAACAACGTCCTGATCGTTCCCGGAGACTGAACCGCCGCTTTCCGATGTGCGGTCGCCCGGCGGCCGCTCACAATCACTCGGGCGCTGCCGCCTCCCGGTTGAACTGTCCAATGCGCCTGCAGGTCAGAGTGCGGGGAACCACTTGCGCAACACTTCGCGGGTTCTTGCATTGACCGCCATCGTGGGCAACTCGTCCGCCGCCACCCAGCGGACCGCGGCGGCATCGTCGCCCGGTCGGGGATCGCCGCCGAGATAATCGGCCGCAAGATCCACGATCACATAGTGGAACCGAACCCTGCCGCTTCTGTCCCGCTCGATGATGTCAAAGGTAAAAACCGGTTCGCGGGCACGAATAAAGATCCCGGTCTCTTCGAGAATTTCACGTTCCGCGGCCTGCTGCAGACTTTCGCCCAGTTCAACGCTGCCGCCCGGAATGGCCCATTCACCCGCGGCCGGCGGCCGGCCGCGCTGCACCAGAAGAACCCGGCCGCCCTTGAAGACCAGCGCACCCACGGCCAGGCGCGGCCGGTCCGGATAGAGGTTTGCAGAACACGTGTTCATAAGCCACCCTGTTCTTCTGCGTTGCAGCTTACGTAGCATGCGCCGTGGCCCTGCTGCAAGCGGAGGCGCGGCTCCCGGCGGTTTTCGCCGAATGCGTTCACGGCAGGCACAGCAAGTTCAAACGGCGTGCACAATTCTGATGGCGCCGTAAAAACCGCCCCCACGTACCGACCGCCAAAGGGCTCAAGGCGCGTTATAAACGGACATGTCGTAGGTTCGACCGTCCGTGGAAATGCGCACGGAGCCGCATTGGTCGGTGCGCCAGATGCGGCACCGCATGCCCGCCAGGCGCTGCAGCACCTGGGGGTGTGGAAAACCGAACCGGTTGTCCCATCCGGCCGCAATGATCGCTTCTCGGGGGCGCACGGCTTCCAGGAATGGCTGGGTGCAGGAGGAACGGCTGCCGTGGTGCGGCACGATCAGGAAAGTGCTGCGCAGCTGCTCGGGCGTGTGGCGGTTCAATATCTCGGCCTCGGCCGAACGGGCGATATCGCCTGCAAAAAGAAATTCGATCCGCTCCCAGGCCACCTGCAGCACCAGCGAATTGTTGTTGGCGTCGCGCCACTTCTCGGCGTCGCGCAGCGCCAGGAAATCGCGCGGCGGGTTGAGGATCGCCAGACGCACGCCCCGCCGTTCACTCTCGCGCGCCAGGGACTCAAAAGGCGGTTGCCAAATGCCTCTGCGCTGAATGATCTCCTCCCACTGACGGCAAGCGGCCAGCCCGCAGGGTTCCTGATTGCTCCAGACTTCGCCCACTGCGAAGTTTTCCAGGATGTAGAGCAATCCATTGAGGTGATCGCTGTTGGCATGCGTCAGGACCACCAGGTCCACGGTCTTTATCTTCTGCTGCCACAGGAAAGGGGCCACGATATTTCGACCCACATCAAAAGCGGCGTTGCTGCTGAATCCGCCGCCATCCACCAGCACGGTGTAGCCGCCGGGCAATTGCAGCAGATTGGCGCTGCCCTGCCCGACATCGATGGCCTGGACGGTCAGGCGGTGCCGGTCGAAACGCCGCTGCACCCAGTAGCCCGCATCCAGCACCGTGGCGGCCACAAGAACCATCAGGCCGACAACGCGCATGCGGCGCTGCCGCCAGTTGAACGCCAAGGCCAGGAAGCCGGCCCATAGAATGATTTCCAGCGGCGTCGGAGTCACCGTTTTGACGGCCGCCGCCGGCCAGGCGCCGATCTTCTGCACGCACAGCAGCAATGCTTCGAGGACCAGGGCGGCGGTCTGCCAGCACAGACCTGCCAGTGCGTCGCTGACCGGGACAAGCAGCACGCCCAGCAACCCGGCCGGCAGCACAATCCCGCCGACCGCCGGGACGGCAACCAGATTGGCCGCCAGACCCACCAGGGAGACCTGGTTGAAATAGTACATGACCAGCGGCAAGGTGCCCAGTGTGGCCAGCAGCGAGACCCACATCAGGCTGCCAAAATACTTTCGCGCCCGGACCGGCCAGGAGTCACCGGTCTGGGGGGCGGCCGGCCGGTAGAGGCTCAGGCCGCCCAGGATGGCGCACACTGCCGCAAAAGAGAGTTGGAATGAGGGACCCAACACCACCGGCGGCACGGCCAGCAGGATGGTCAGACCGGCCACGGTCAAAGCATTGGCCCAGTCATGGCGCCGGCTTACCCAGTAGGTCAGCAGAAAGGCGTTGCTCATCAACAACGCGCGCTGGGTGGCAGGCGACATTCCCGCCAGCAGGGCATAGCCCAGCACTGCCAAAAACGCGCCCAGTGCGGCAATTTTGCGGGTCCAGCCGCGCCGCAACAGCGGCGGCAGCCAGGCCAGGCTCCAGGCGGCGGCGCCGAAGGCGCCCGCCGCCACCATCCCCACGTGCAGGCCCGAAATCGCCAGAAGATGTGCCAGTCCGCTGCGGTTGAACGCCTCGCGCAACCCGGGAGTAATGCCGCTGCGTTCGCCCACCGTCAAGGCCGCAAGCACGGCGGCCGCATCGGGCGAGCGCTGCGCCAGAGCGCTCTCCATCCTGGAAAGAATGCGGTCGCGAAAGCGGTTTACCGGATGAGATGGATCTTCATCCGGAGCGGCAACCTGGATCTTCTCGACGGCCGTATAGGTCCGCACGCGCGTGTCGTCCAGGGCCATGAAGCGGGCGTAGTCGAAACCGCCCGGGTTATTGAAATTGCGGATCGGTTTGAGCTGCCCGGAAAACGTTACCCGAGCGCCCTGGCGCAGTTCGGGTCCTTTTCCACCCGCGGCCACCCTGACGTTGCCGCGCACGCGGATATCCCGGTCGCCGCACTGCACGCGTTCGGCCGCCAGGCTGAAGGTCAGGCGATGCGGCTGTACCTGGGGGCGCCCTCGGACCGTGCCCGTTATCAGCCACCGCGTTTCGCCGGCAAAGCGGCTCACGTGATGTTGGGATAAACGCGCCGCCAACCACGGTTGGGGCAAAAGGTAGCCGACGGCCGCGCAGAAAATCAGCGGGACCGCCAGGGCCGCACGCCGGGCCAGCACGAAGCCCAGGACGATGAAGGCGCAGATCAGCGCTGCGGCGGCGGCAGGCCATATCCGGCCGGGATACAGCGCCCCCAGCCCGACACCGGCCAGAAGTGCGGCGGTGACCGGTATCAACGGTCTGTAAATTGCCGTCGAAGCGCTCGCGGTCATGCCTCGGCGCGACTCCTCTGCGCGTTGATGATCACGGTCGATGAACGCCCTTCGGCCCGAAGTTCACTCCACAGGCACGGCGTTGATACGCGTGTACGGGTGAGTACCTGTGGTCACGCTGCGGTAACCGTACTTGCTTTCGCGATTTCATCGCGGCTGGGGCGTTGAGTACATAAAACTAAAAGTCTTCAAGACGAAGGTAAATCTTCAACATGAACGCAGACGGCACCGGTCGGCTGTGCGGCAGGCTATTTCAGCCCGATTTCCCAATTCCAGCGGCCGGGGCGTTTCTTGAGCCGTATGCTCTTGGGGAGCGGCTCATCCAGATGCACGAAAAGGCGGAAGCCGGCCTTGACCAGCAGGTCCTGGGCGGACTTCAAATCGATGGTCCAGTTGGGAAAGACCCAATAGAGGTTGTCGTAGCGGCGCACCCAGCCCTCTTCGCCCTGCGGGCTGACAAAAGGTTGATCGGTTTTGAACCCTTCGGCCAGCGCGCGCGAAACGCAAAAAGGCCAATTGCCGGAGATCACGACGCCTAGCGGCAATACGCTCTTTTGGGCCAGTTGTTCCAGGTCCGGTCGTCCCAACTCGGGGCTGACGATCACACCTTTGCCGCCGATCAGCTTGAAGGCCCGCACCGCCAGGGGATTGGCGATATTGCAGAAGGGGCCGGCCCATAGGGTGAGATCTTCTTCGCGGTCGAAACAGGCCGCCTGCCAGGGAGCGTTGAGCACGAAGCGGCGCGCGCCCTTGCGCAGCAGGTAACGAACCGCCTGTTGCCAGAGCTCCGCTTCGGCAGGCCAGATCACCGGCGGCAGCCACCACCAGGCAT
>DDYQ01000020.1 GCA_002348005.1 Desulfobacteraceae bacterium UBA2230
CCTGCAAGCAGTGGCACGACCTGCCGGCTGAAGAGACGCTGAACCGGGGAATGTACGAGAACCCGCCCGATCTGTCGGGAACCACTTTCAAAGTGGTGCGCATGAAGGAAGAGGTTATTGACGGTCGGCTGCGCTGGCTCTTTTTTCCTGAACAATGCCGGCACTGCGTCGATGCCCCCTGTGTCGACGTGGCCGGCGACGCGACCGCCATTTACCGCGACGAAAGCACCGGCGCGGTCATTTACACGGCCGCGACCAAGGAACTGGTAGCCGATGAAATCATCGAAGCCTGCCCTTACAATGTTCCGCGCAAAGGCCCCAACAACGTACTTTCCAAGTGCGACATGTGCAATGACCGGGTCCACAATGGTCTCCAGCCGATCTGCGTGAAAACCTGTGCCACAGGGGCAATGAGCTTCGGTCCGCGAGAGGAGATCCTTCAAAAGGCGGAAAGCCGGCTGGCTGAAGTCCGAAAAATCCACCCCAAAGCGATTTTGACCGACCCCGAGGAGGTCACGGTATTCTATCTGCTGGCGCATGATCCCTTTCTGTATCATCCGAGTGCAATCGCCTCAGCAGATTCTCCGGGGATCAGCCGCTATGCGGCGCTCAAGCGCCTGCTGCGTCCCTTTTCCCGGGCCGCAGCACACTTGGGGTAAAGCAAACTAAATCGACCGGAGGGTCAAGGCCCTCCGGTCGATCCGATCGCTGCATGCGCACCTCCGCGCACTGCGGCCGCCGGCAAATGTTCCTGGCGATTAAGTCCGGCGGCCGTGGTTTGTTTTGAGTTGAACCTTTTGGCACAGGAAGATGCAAGTGGATTCATGGACCCCCGAAAGGGTGCACAAGGCGTTTCAGGCCGTTCTTCAGCGTGAGTCCGTCTACTCGGGCATGCTGCCTTTTTTTGAATCGGTGTACATGCTGCAGGAAGCTTCTGTGGCTGCGGCACGTCCCGAGCCCCTGCCGGCGGTGATCGATGCCGCAATCGACCGGGAGCGTTCGCTGCTCGCACCCTCGCAGTTCACCATCGATTGGTCCAACGCACTGCAGCTGTTGGGCCGCCTGTGTGAACAAGCCCCTCAGTCCAATGCCGAAATGGCCGCCGGGGCAAGTTCGATCGCCGGCCGTCTGGATGCTCCTGAAACCAATTTCCAGCTTGCCTTCTCCTATTTGATAGAAGGCCGCTCAGAGGATTTCTCTGGTGCGGCAGCCGAACTGGAGGCCGGTCCCGACGTTCTGGGCTTCCTGCTGTTTAACAGTGCGTGGCCATCCATCGCCCATCATTCCCGCGCACTGGCGGCCAAATACGTTCAACCGGATTCCTGGGATAAAGGCACCTGTCCGATTTGCAATTCCGCTCCTTTCATCTCTTTGCTGGATGAAACCGGTCGCCGTGAACTGGTATGCGCGTTTTGCCGCCACCAATGGCACGCCAAACGCATTTTCTGCCCCTTCTGCGGGGAGGAGGACAGCCGCGCGCTGAGCTATTTTTTCAGCGAGGACGAAAAAGCCTATCGGGTGCATACCTGCCAATCCTGTTTGAAGTACCTTAAAAATGTGGATACCCGTGAACTGAACCGGCTCAGCTACCCGCCGCTGGAAGCGATCCTTACCACCCATCTCGACCTTACGGCCCAGCAGTTGGGTTTCAAAAGCATGACGCCTGTCTGGCTTTCGCTTTAGCCGGGCGAAATCAGGAGTCATCATCACCAGGGCGCAGAGAAGGCGGACTTGGATCAGCGCTGTGCGCGCTCTGATGATTGCCGGCACCTGCCCGATGAGTTCCTTCCGGCTGTCGTGCCGGCTGGACCGATGTCGTCGATGGCCATGGAACTCAACGATGCGATCGCTTCCACAACGCTCAGGGCAATGCCGCAGAGCGTGAGCCGTGGAAGATTAGAAGGACTTTTAAGCGGAGTGGTCCTCACCATCAGGCTGCCGCATGCATTCCGGGATCGATGGGGCCAGGGCCCGGGACAGGAGTTCGGCACCATTGAGTTCAGGTGCAAGCGCCACATCCACCATGGTCAGCGAAATGCTGAAGGCGCTCGCCGAAACAGCAGTTTGAGTCATTTCAATCACCTGCTCCAGGCGTTGCCGCAGCACCGAAAGCGCTTCGGTATTGTCGCAGGCTGTCAGCAGCCCCAAGGTGCGGCCGTCCAGGCGCGTGAGGGTGTCGTAGTCGCGAATGTGCCCGGTCAGCCGCTCCGCCAGGGAGCTCAAGATTTCGTCGCAGCACTCCCGCTGATCCGGCGGCTCACCCGGGTTAACCGTCAGGAGATGCAGCGAGAGCTTTTCGCCGCGCCGGCTGGCGCGGCGAACTTCCGTTTCCAGAATATTGCAGAAACCCTTGCGGTTGCACAGGTGGGTCAAATCATCCACCACGCTTTCGTTGGCCAGACAATGGGTTAGTCGTTCCACCCGCCCGCACAAAATATTCAGAAGATTGCAGAACAGTTTGATCACCGTCGGTGGGTAGAGCCACTGAATGCGCTTCAGGACGGCCCAGTTGATCGGTAGCAGTTCGCCATTCTCGCGGGCGATAACCGTGGCCGAGCGCGGCGCCTGGCGCAGCAGCCCCATTTCCCCAAGAATATCTCCGGCGCAGATGGAGTTGACGCTCTTCTGGCTGCCGGTGCCGGGTTTTCCATCCCCCTCGTAATCGATCACTTCAAAGCGTCCCGATACCACTGCATACATGGAATCGCTCGGGTCTCCTTTGCGGAAGAGGATCTCACCCGCGGCTATGTTCCTGATGGTACCGGCCATGAGTATAGAATGGACTTCCGCGCGCGACAGCCCGTGCAGCAGGGGAATCTGCATGGAAGGGTCGCGGCCCATTTTGATCCGCACCAGGTCCCACAGGGTCACCAGTTCGACATGCCGCAGCAGGGAGGGTAAAATAATCAGATCGCCTGCCAGGGCCGAGAGCATGGTGATGACCATCAGCGTGCCGAATGTCGAGGTCGGCTTGAAACTTGAGAATATCAGCACCGCGAAACCGAGACTGACCGTCAGGGTGGTAAAAATGACGGGCTGGCCGATCCGGGTCAAGGTTGTACGCATTGCCCGGCGCTCGTCCAGGTCCTTTTTAAATTCGCGGTTGAAGGTCACCATGTAGTGGATGGTGTCATCCACCGCCAGGCCGATGGCGATGCTGGCGATCAATACGGTGCCCATTGAAAGCTCTATGCCCAGCCAGCCCATCAGTCCGAAGTTGACCACGATAGGGAAGATGTTGGGCACAAGCGCTACCAGGCCGACTCTAAAGGAAAGAAACAAAAGGAACATGATGCCGAAGGTAACGGACAGAGTCAGTGAAAGGCTTTTGATTTGACCACTGACCAGATAGTGGCTGCTGGCCGATATGACCATGCCGAACCCGGTTACGTCCCACTTCAGTTCCGCGGGGAACCCGTCAGCCGAATACGAAGTGATCTTCCGACGCAACTCCAGAAAATCCCTTGAGTTGGAGATGTGCGTAAGCAGCAGGATGTTGGTGCGCGCAAAGCCTTCGTCCATAAAAGCGTTCAACATATCCGCACCCAACATGCTGCGGTAGCTGTTGATCAGCATGCGTAATTCGTAGGACTCCTCGGGCAGGCGGTAGTACTCGGGTTCGAAACGGTTGGACGCGTAGTTGACCAGTTTCAAATAGCTGGTGAAAGCGATTGCTTTGTCCACGCCCGGCAAGGTTTCGGCATATTGAGCAAGCTGGTCGATGCGACCCAGCTGTTCGATGTCTTCGAAATAGTCGGAATCGGGCGCCTGAATGTCGATATTGACGGGAAAGCTGCCGGACAGGTGCCGGTAAATGTCATGAAAATTCTTGATAACTTCAGTATCCGGGCGGAAGTAGTCGACCGGGTTGGTTTCCACGCGCAGGCGTGGCAGGCCTGCCAGACTGATCAGGGCGATCACGCCCAACAGGGCGCATGCCGGTTTATGGTGATCGAGGTTGAGGTGTATGATGCTGTCGAGGATGCGCTGTATCCAGCGCGGCGCTCCCAGACGGTCGTGACCGCCGGCTGCGGCCGGCGCCAGAAAAGACAGCGCCACGGGCATTCCCGCCAGCAATATGATGATAAAGCCGAACATTCCCAGGCAGGCAAACAGGGCGAATTCGCGGACGGCATCGATGCGGTTGATGAACAGGGACGCCAGGCCGATAATCGTGGTGATGATGGCCAGGATAGTCGGCAGGGTGCATTCGGACATTGTTTCGATCACCGCGTCAGCCGAAGTGCCGGCCTGCTTCAGGTTGTGCCGATGCGCATTGACAATGTGCATGCAGTAGGCGGTGCCGACGGCGATCAGGAAAACCGGTACGATCATGGTGAGAATGGAGAGGTTTTTCCCGGACATGCCGATGAAGCCGAGGGTCCAGACAAGCGGCAGGATTACGCAGAGGAGGGGGATGAGAACATATGACAGCCGCCGATAAATGGCCAGCAGCATGATCGTGATCAGGATGAAGGTGATAGGCGGCAGGCTCAAAAAATCGCGCCGCGTGAATTGCGCCAGGGCTTGGGATATAAGCGGCATGCCGATCTGGTAGAGCGACAGGTTAGGGCCGCTTTGGGCAATGAGTGCGTCGACGGCGAAGATCACATCCGAATGCCGCGACGCGTCGGCGAGCACCAGGGTGATGGCCGAGGTGGTATGATCCCTTGAAATCAGATTGTGTTGAAACAGGGCGGTGCCGGCGATGTGCGCTTTGAAGCGCTCGGGCGGCCAATTGTCCGTGGGGTCCACCAGCTGTTTTATACCCGGCAGGCTGATGACGCGCTGGACGCCCGCGATGGCGCCTGCTGCTTCGGCCAGTTCGGTTATCTTGGCGAAACTGGCCGGTTCGAAAACGTCGTCGCATTTCACCACGATGCGGATTAGCTCTTCGGAGCCGAAGACCTGCTTGAATTCGGCATAGCGCGCCGCTTCCGGAATATCTTCGATAATCAGATCGTAAACCGATGTGCTGAAACGCAGGTGCGGGATGAATGAGGCCAGCACCAGGGTAATGCCGGTCAGCAGGGCCAGCACAATGTTGCGCCGCTCCAGAATGGAGCGCGCCAAAAGCCGCGTGTCGGGAATGGCCAGTTGCCAGTTGCTTCGTTTGAGCATGATCGGCCCTAATAAGATAAGGGCGGTTCTTTACCCGCAGTGAACGCAATCCGGTACTGGAACGAAGGTATGCCTATCATAGCGGGTCGGCGTGGGCAACAGCATACCGGCGGTTCAGGAAGCGACCGGAAAAGAGAGCTTGAACATGGTCCCCTGGCCTTCGACGCTCGACACATCGATCTTGCCGCCATAATCCTCGACGATGCCGTAAGAGATCGAAAGCCCCAGTCCCATGCCTTCGCCCATTTCTTTGGTGGTGAAGAAGGCTTCGAAGATTTTTTTGCGCATGGTTTCAGGGATTCCGCTGCCGTTGTCGGCCACCGAAACCACCGACCAGCCGTTTTCGGGATAGGTGCGGATGGTGATCTTGCGATCCACCTCGGGGTGCGTCTCGGCTTTTTGGTTCAGTGCGTCGCGCGCATTGGTCACCAGATTGAAGATGACCTGCTCTAAACGGTTCGGATGGGCCAGCACGATCGGCGGGTCCTCGGATAGATCGAGTTCTATCGTTATGTTCTGCAAAGCCAGTTGCCGGCCCAGAATTTTCAACACACTGTTAATCGGCTGGTTTAAAGAAACTTTTTCGCGGCTGAAGTCCGACTTGCGCCCGAAGTCGCGCAGCCGTCTGATGATGTCCGTGGCGCGGTCGACCTGCCGGCTGATCTCCTCTACCACCACCTGTGCATCCCTGGGCTGCGTTTTGCGACGATCCTCCATGACCATCTCCAAAAACTCGCTTCCCATTTTGATGGCGTTCAGGGGCTGGTTGAGTTCGTGGGCAATACCAGCCGACATCTCTCCCAGGGTCTTCAACTTGCTGAACTGGATCAGCAGATTGTCTTTCTCCACCATTTCGGTGATGTCGGTGGTGGCGACGATCAAGGCCTCCTGGTCGCCATAGTCCACCGGACAGGCCTGCACATTGACGTAGAAGGGGACTTCGCCTTTTTTCAGATAACGCTCCTTGGCGCTGACGATAACGGTTTCGAATCCTTCCTTGCGACCGTCGGTCGCTCCCGGCTTGTAATCGAATCGGCCCAGTACGGAGAACGGTTTGCCCTTGAGTTCTTCACGGCTGTACCCATAGGTGTCTTCGGCCGTCGGGTTTGCATCCAGAATCCTGAAGGAGTGGCGCTCGAGCACGAAGATCGGATTGGGGCCGCTCGCAAACAGGGAGCGGTACTTCTGTTCCGATTCGCGCAGCTTGATCTGGGACTGGATGATGCGCTGGGTCATATTGTCGAAAGAATAGGCCAGTTTCTGGACCTCATCCTTCGCCGGTTGGCGGCTCAGAACCTGGCGGCCCAGATCGACATGCACTTCGAAATTGCCCCGGCTGAGTTCATCCGAAATCCGGGTCAGCTGGGAAATGGGTTTGGTGATGTAACGGGCCAGCCAGTGGCTGAGAATGAAGCAGAAAACGGTCACCACCGAAACGAACCCCAGGAAGGTAATGCGCAGCTTTCCAATCAGCTGATCGATGTGCTTCTTGTAGAGTCCGACATGGATGCTGCCGATCTGGTAGATGCCTTCCAGCACCGGTACGGCAACGTCATAGACGTCATCGCCGCCGAGTCGCAACAGGGCCACCTGATGCGGCAATTCCGCCGCCATGTGGTTGGCGTACTGCAGACCCTGCGGAAAGGGTCTCACGAAAGTATGCGCCAGGACATTATCCTGCTTGTCCTGAACGAAAATGTAATTGATCAGCAGGCGGCGTTCGCCAAGCCGGGCCTCGAATATCAGGCTGGTCAACTGACCGATGTCCCGGGTCAGGATAAAGGTGCGGCCGCTCTCCGCAATGCTGTTGGCAATTCCCAGCCCGCGCAGCTTCAGCTCCGAAGTCAAACCGGAAATCAGAATCCAGCGGGTAAAGACCGCAATGGGGATGCTGATCAGCAGGGTGACCAGGGCGGTGGTGATAAAAATTTTGTTTTTAAGGCTGGTATTGCCCAGCCGCGCGGCTATTCGTTTAACCATACGAAACGGCCATCTTTGATGATCGTGAAATAGACCCGCTCCAATCCCTGATGGTCTTCGGGGCTGAAGGCGAGCGGGTTGTCGATTCCCAGATCCAATTGGTCTATCGATTCGATCGCATCGATGAAGCGCTCCCGATCCAGGGCCGGGCCGGCGCGCCGCAAACCTTCCACCAGTACTTTTGCATTGATGTACCCTTCCAGGCTGACGAAATTGGGCGCGTCATCCGGGAAATATTTTTTAAGCCGCTGGACGTAATCCTCGGCGCCCCACATGCGCAGCTCCTTGCGTCGCGGTTCAGGCGGCGGCACCACCTGGGTGATGATCACGCCTTCGGCATCCGGACCGAGAATCCGGCACAGTTCGTCTGCGCCCACGAATGACACGTTGGTGAAGATCGGACGGAAATCCCTGGAAAGCGCGAGTTGGATAAACCGCGCACACGGTTCGTACGTGCCGATCATCACGACCGCTTCCGCGCCGGCCGCCATGATCTTCTCGAGACCTTCTTCGACCTGGAGGGTCCCGCGCACATAGGTACCGGTGGCCACCGGTACCAGATCGTACTGCTTAAGGGCCAGTTCGGTGCCGCGCAGCCCATCGAATCCATAAGCGTCGTACTGATAAAATACCGCGATTTTGCGCACCTGCCGCTTTTCCACCAGGTGCTGAACCATGGCACCGGTCTCCTGGTAGTAAGAAGCGCGGACGCTGATCAGGTAACGGCTCAAGGGTTCACGCAGGGCGTGGGCGCCGGTGAACATACCCACCAGCGGGATGCGGGCCTCCTGAACCAGGGGGATGATTTTTACCGTGGTGGGCGTGCCGACATAGCAGAAGAGGGCGAAAACATTGTCTTCGATGATCAGCCGCTGGGTGTTGAGCACGCACAGCGGCGGATCGTAGCCGTCGTTGTAGTGGATTACCCGGAGCTGCCGGCCGTGAATGCCTCCGGATTCATTGATGTGGTGAATGTACGACATGGCGCCGTGCAGGGTCTGGGTTCCGAGATATCCCGCATGGCCCTCAAGGGCCAATGAAGAGCCGATCACGATTTCGTTGGCGCTGATGCCGGTCAGGGCCGAGTGCGTCGGTAACGGGGCCAGATCTTTTTGGCACGCCGTGGCGCCGAGCAACAGGGTGATGAAAAAAGCGAGGACGATGCGGTTCATCCGGTGGCCTCAACCTATATGGTTCGCGATAGTTTCAATCTGGCATGGATCGGGACGCCGCGCAAGCGGGATCACGCAAGGATCACGCTGGCCGCAAGGGGTTTTACACCCCTGACCTCCGCTGAACCAATTCATTGGACCGGGTGCAAACGCTCGAGCTGCTGCGCGATGACTTCCAATTTGGGGCGCTGGTTGATGTCGGAAACGTGAATATGGCTGATGAGCCCCGAACGATCGATAAAGATCAAGGCGCGCTCGGCAGTCCCGTCGCTGCGCAGGACGCCGTATTGCTCGGCGACCTGCCCGTGCGGCCAAAAATCGGAGAGCACCGGAAACCAGAGTGCTCCCATCTGGCGGGTCCAGGACCATAATGTGGGAAGGTTGTCGGTGGTGATGCCGATCAGTAAAGTATGGTGTGCTTTGAAAAGGCTTTCGGCCAGCTGGTATCCCGGCCATTGATCCGAGCAGACCGGCGTCCAGGCGGCCGGCACGAAGGAGATCACCACATTGGACCCCCTCAAGGCGCTGAGCTGCACCTTTCGGCCGTCGATCGACGGCAAGGTAAAGTCCGGCGCCATTTGGCCGGCCCGGACCTTCAACTGACTGTCGATCGGCTTTAATAGCCCCGGGTTGTAGATATGATTTTCGAAAGCCACCGATCCCGCCCTGACCGGCGCGATTGCGGCCATCCAGATTGTCAGCCCGATTAACCATCTGATCATGATTAAACTCCTTCATTTCCCGCCGATTTGGGTGATGTGCTGCAGGAACTGCTGCGCGGAATCGAATTTGCCGGTATGGGTATAGATCACACGCGGACCGGTGGTGCGATCCTGCCGAACCACAATGAAGAAAGGCGTACGGACTTCTCCGATTTGTTTGTGGATCGTGAAGTCTTCATCCGAAAAGAGAGGGAATTCGATCTTATAGCTCTTGCTGAAGAAATCCACTTCATAGGCTGAATTGCCCACCCCGATGCCGATCATCTTGATGCGCTTCCTGAGATCGGGAGTTTCCGCCAGCAGGGTAAAGAGCTGGTTGACCTTCGGGGCCTCGGCCTGGCAGTGCGGACAATACATGCTGAAAATTTCGATGATCAGCAGTTCGCCCTGGATCTGGCCGATGTCGCAGTTCGGGGCCGTGGTGGAGAGGCCCAGATATTCCCGATGTTGTGCGCTTGAGGGCAGGGACAAACGGATGTCCGGCAGGGGGTCGTTTGCGGCCGGTGCGCGGTTTTGAGCTTCCCCCGAGACCAAGGTCAGCAGGAACAGGAGCAATCCTGCTGCCAGGTTTAAACGCTTCATGGCATTTCTCCCTTCATACAGGCGGCATAAACAAGCAGTCCGGATTGCGTGATGATCTCGCCCCTTGCAACCCTGTGGCGTTTAGTATAGTACAAGCCGGGTGGTTTAAAAATGAGCTTTTTTTGATTATTTAAAGAGCCCTCGAATTGGATCGATTCCCTTGCTTTTTTTGCGCCCTGGCCTTACCAGGCACGACTGGTTACTCGGAATGACTCAATTTTACGGCTGATTATTTCCGGCCTTTCATGGATGGGCAGGCTTCTCGTCGCCGGGATGGTACGCGAGGCTTTCCCTGATCCATTTTTTCTATTTATAGCCGCACTTAGGAGGTGCCAATGGAGAACGAGAAACAATTCTACGAAAGGTTGGAGAGCAAGGGGGTCTCACGAAGGGACTTTATGAAGTACTGCACCTTCCTGACCGCCACCTTGGGGCTGTCAGCATCCTTTGTGCCCAAGGTGGCCGAGGTGTTTGCCGCGCCCAGACAGCGTCCGCCATTAATCTGGCTGAATTTGGCGGAGTGCACGGGCTGTGCGGAAGGGATGTTGCGAACGATGTATCCTTACGTCGACGAACTGGTTCTGGAGATTCTCTCCATCGAGTATCATGAAACCATCANNAATTGCATGCGGCGCTCAAAAAGTATCCCGGCAAATTCATATGCGTGGTGGAAGGCGGCATTGGAACCAATTACAACGGCGGTTACGGCAAGATCGGCGGCCGTTCATTCCTGGAGATCGCAAAAGAGATCTGTCCTCAAGCCGCGGCTCACATCTGCCTGGGAACCTGCGCCGCATACGGCGGTATTCAGGCAGCCAAACCCAACCCCGGCGGCTACAAGGGTGTCGGCGAAGCGTTGGGCATCAAAACGCTCAACATTCCCGGCTGCCCGCCCA
>DDYQ01000040.1:0-861 GCA_002348005.1 Desulfobacteraceae bacterium UBA2230
CTGGGCGCGGTGGTCGGGCTGACCGGCGTCGTAAAACCGGAGTCGATTCTCAAAGTCCTTGAAGCCCGGATACCCCCCAGTTTTCTGAAGATCAATCAAAGCGCTCTGGAAATCGGTTTTGCGTTGAGCCAGACCGATGGCCGCCCTGAGCGCTGAATGCCGTGCAACCATTGGGGGCTGATTCGGATCCGGAGGTCCCGTCCTGGATAGGGCAGCACCTCAGTCCTCGGCTTCAAATGCCGCCATCAAATATTAAAAGGGAGCCGCCAGCGGCTCCCTTTTTTGAGTTTCGCGCCCCCCCAATATCAGGTGGAAAGCGTCTTGATCATCTGCCCGAGATAGAACCGCGCATGGCTGATCGGGGCGGCCATGTGGGCGCGGTGATTGGCAAAGAGACTGTCCAGACCGGCGTCGATGATCAGGAAGGGATCGATGGCCGCCGCCCGTTCGCATGAAATGATGGCGTGGTGCAGCAATTCCGCGCTATGCCGACTTTCCAGAATGGGGGCAAAATCGTGCTGGACGGCCTCCAGGATCTTTGCCATGGAAGCGGCTACTCCCTTGGCGTAGTAGAAGTAATCGTCCGTTCTCAAAAAGGCGACGTCCGAACCATCGGCTTCTTTGAGTTTGACCAGGTTCTCGTCGCAACTGCNNGCCAGCAGCGGAATCAGATTGTCGGCGCGGGTATAGAAAGAGGCTTTCCCGGCCAGCAGGCGCGCCTTATACTTTCCGAGCTCTTCCAGACTCTCCAGGTATTTGGATTCGGGCGATGGGAACCAGTAGCGCTGCGCCGTGACCATCAGCCAGTTCATCGCATTTTCGAGATTCGGATTCAGCGAGGCGGTGCTGCCGGTGCGCGAA
>DDYQ01000040.1:934-28472 GCA_002348005.1 Desulfobacteraceae bacterium UBA2230
TGTCATTGGGCCGCCATCCCCAGAAGCGCTCCGTCAGTTCATATTGCAGCGGGGCAATGGCCGCTTCCACAAACGCCACCCCTGGAGGCGTCACCGGCTTGATCTGGGTATCACTGCCCTGAGCATTTATGCCGGTTCCATGCTCCGGTGCCGGCGCAACCGCATGGGGCGCCGTTTCAAGTGCGGGCGTATCGGCACCCGGGCCAACCGGCGCATCGGCATGCGGGGTTATCGTGGAAGCGGGTGCCGTGCTCTCGGTGCTGGCAGCTTCGGGCCCGGATGGGGCGACCTGGGTATCGCCAGAAAGTGTCGACACCGCTGTCGGGGCGCTGCCAGAAACCGGTATTGACTCCGGGCCATCCAGAAGATCCCAGATTATCGTCAGCATCCAAACGCCGACGATTACGACCAGAACGACGGCAATGGCCCGCTTGGCGGTCAATTGACGCAAGAACTTACGGATTTTCTCCATGCTCATTTCCTTTGAGAACCGGATCAGGATAACGGCTTCATCCGGGCGGGCGCCTGCGCAGCTTGCGCAGATCGCCGATCCGGATAGTCAGTTGAATATTATCGAAATACTCGATCAACGCTATCACAAACTTGCGTGAGGCTCCAGTCATATCCTTGAATTGGGGCGTGGAGATCTCCTCGTTTTTCTGGAGATAATCGATCAACTGCTCTCTGAGCCGGGTCAACGGCTGCCGGTGGTAGTATAAATCTTCCTTTATTTTGACCAAATGCCCCTCATCGACCAGTAAGGCCAGGACCTGCCTGGCCTGTTCGGCCGGAGCCTTCAGCTCGTCGATGACTTCCTTGAAATAGGGTGGTGTGATGTCTCCCTGCAAATAGATCTCCAGAATTTTCGCGCGCAGGCTCTGCTGATCCACGCGCAACGAAACGCGGTGATCGGTGAGATGGACCAGTTCCTCCTGCTGCACGACACTTTTGTTCTTGATCATGTGGTTCAGCACAAGAGTAAACAATTTAATATCGACCGACGCCGGCAAACGGGACTTCAACTCTTCTTTGGGCATTCCGGCTTTGAGTGGATTTTCGCGGTGATAGAGTTTCAAATCTTCGTGAAGCGTTTTCTGTAGCGTCTCGAAAACATTCCGATCGATATAGCTTCGCTTTTCTTTGTCGATTGAAAGCACCTGCTGGCGCGACAGCATCTGCTGCAGGATCTGCTCCAGCTGCCGCTCCGGAAGATTGGTCTTGAGCTGCAGATCACCGAAGCGGCAGCCGCCATAGCCCCCCGCCTCAATATGCAGGCGCACGATCTCTTCGGGGGAGCCCGCCGCCAGGGCATGGAGGAATTCAAGCACTTCGGGACGTTTCAATTTGTGTTTGGCCGGTGTCGGGTCGATAATCTTGCCGCCCCCGATGGTGCGCACCGGCGAATAGCTGCGCACCACATAAGGGTCATCCCGCACCAGTACCACGGGTGTATCCAGCCGGATCTGGGCGACCGTGCTTTCACCGGGATTCAGTTCGTCGCGCTCCAGCAGCACAACCACCCCCATGATCTCGCTGGTACCGGTATGAAAGCGCACCCGTTGACGATTTTTAAAGGCTCGGGCGTTGCTGGAAAGATAGTGAAAAACGACATCGATCATGAAGCTGGGCGTCAGCGTATCCGGTTCGGCAACCACTTCCCCGCGGTTGACCATCACCTTCTCCAGGCCCTGAAAATTGATCGCCGTCCGCATCCCGGCGACGGCTGTCTGGACGCTCTGGTTATGCACCTGCAGGCCCCTGACTTTTGAGCTGACCCGCGAGGGATAGATCATCACCCGGTCACCCACTGTAAGTTTACCCGAAATCAGGGTGCCGGTGATAACGGTTCCGAATCCCTTCATGCTGAACACACGATCGATGGGCAGTCGCAGCAATCCTGTGGATGTGCGTGCAGTAATCCGGCCGCTGATCTCTTCGATCGCCTCGATGAAGGCCTCCCTGCCCTCTCCCGTGACCGCCGAAAAAGGGATGACGGGGGCGTTTTCGAGAAAGGTGTGCCGCGTGAAAGAGGCGATTTCCTCCTTCACCAATTCGAGCCATTCTTCGTCCACCAGATCGACTTTGGTCAGCACCACCAGACCGTGCCGCACATCCAGAAGGGAGCAGATCTCCATATGCTCGCGGGTCTGCGGCATGATACCCTCGTCGGCCGCAATCACCATGGCCACCATATCGATCCCCGTGGCGCCGGCCACCANNGCATCACCCCCTCGTCGGCGGCGATCACCAACACCACGATGTCGATGCCCGTGGCGCCGGCCACCATGTTCTTGACGAATTTTTCGTGGCCCGGCACGTCGACGATACCGATCGGTTGACCGTGCGGCAATTGCAGGAAAGCGAAGCCCAGCTCGATGGTAATCCCGCGCAGGATCTCTTCTTTCAGACGATCCGTATTGATGCCCGTAATCGCTTTGATCAGGCTGGTCTTGCCATGATCGATATGCCCTGCGGTCCCCAGTACAATCTGCTTCAAAACAGTCCGACTCCTTGTGTCAGAATGGCCGGTTACGGCAAGTTGGAGTTCTTTTTCCTGAAACGCAGGTATTCGACAAGATATGCCAGTCCGACCAGAACAAGGCACAACCCGGCAATGAACACCGCCGGGGCCTGGGGGTAAAAGAGTCGCCACAGAATGACGGCGAATACGACGCCCAGAACGGCTCGGATGATGAAAACCTGGTAATTTCGCACTTATGGGGTCCTATGCTCGTTTGTCTTAAAGGCCACAACTTTAGCCCAGATGATCCAAGGGGTCAATAGTATGCGGATCGACGCTTTTCAAACCATTTGATTCTTAACCAAAGAACATTTAGGCTGTTTCCCATCGGCAACCCATCGGCGCTCAGAAAGGGGTTCGATGATTCAGCTGCGTGCCCGAACCGCTTCGCTATTTTTTCCATTGAAACATGAGTTTCTCTGGATGGCCCTGTTAGGAATGTTCGTGCTGGGATGTGCCGCCCTTTCCGGTCCATCTCCCCGGGATTCCTGGACCTGCGATCCTGAAGCGGATGCCGCGGTGGAGCGGGGTGAATGGCAATTCGCCATCGCCGCCCATGAACGTTTGATCGAACGCGAACCGCACAACGGTCTGGCGCTCTATCATCTTGGGTATATTGCAGGCAAGCTGGGCGACGGGGATGCCGAGATCGATTTTTATCTCCAGGCCCTTGCAAGTGGTTATGACCAGGACGATCAACTCTATTTTAATCTGGGCATGGCTTTCGGCGAGATCGATCCATATGCAGCTGCGGAGGCTTTCGAACAGGCGGTCAAACTCAATCCGAAAAGTGCGGACAACCGGTTTGGTCTTGGGCTGATGGCCGAGACTCTGGGGCAAATCGAAAGTGCGATTCAGTCGCTGAAGATCGCCCTGGAACTGCAACCCGCTCACGTGGAGGCCATGCTCCTGCTGGTACGCATTTATCTGGATGAAAGCCGCTGGAGTGATGCCGCCGAACTGCTGGACCGACTGCTCGAGCAGGATCCCGACAATGAAGAGGCGCAAGAACTCTTTGAGATTCTCGACTTCAGACGCCATGTTGAATATGAAGCGATAGGCGCCCCGTTGGACGCAATCGGGGGCAAAATAGAGCGGGCCATCAACTTTGGTTGAATGGCCCGCTCCGGAGGACAGGTCGGACACGGTCCTGACCATGCTGCTTGATCGAGGGTCTACAAACGGTCGCCTTCGTGCACAATATCCGGCATTTGCCCGTCCTGACTGATCAGATCGGTGATCGGCTGGTCAAATTGCACTGCAAATCCTGAAGGGCCGCTGCGAACCACCGTACCTTTAATCTTCACGGTTTCTTCGAAACGGAACAGCGGAAATTCAATCTCGATCGGCTGCCCTTCTGCGATCGACCGCTGGGTCTTGATAAAAACACCGCCGGCGCCGATGTTTTTGAGTATATCGCGAAAATCTCCTTCCCGGACTTTGTATTCGGCTACAATATACGCCGTCCGTCTGGGGTGTTCGCGTTGACTGCGCTGCGGGATTCTCGCTTTCATTTCAACCACGGTATCTGCAATGAATGTGCCCGAAAAAGATATTATCGCTTTTCAGTTTTATTCCAGTAGTTATGGCTTTTTCGTTCTTTGTGCCTGTCGGATATAGTATTCTATATTATAACCACCATGTAAATGAATACTCAGTCTCATGTATTTCAATCCAGGTCGGCCGCGTCGAGAGGGATTCGCCTTACGGAACGTTGCACGCGGCATACACGGATTAATCCTTGAAAACCAAAACCCGGCTCATTATATTGGCTCTATCACTCGTTGAAAGGGGAAACCGCTGATTCAAAAGGAAGGTTTGTTTTTCGTCGCATAACAAACCATACACCATTATGATAACTGGTTTTGAAAAGATCGTTGAAGATCGCATTCGAACCGCCCAGAAAAAGGGCGAGTTCGACAACCTGGAAGGCACCGGCAAACCATTGACGTTTCCGGAAGACGGGTATGTTCCCGAGGATCTGCGGTTGGCATATAAAGTACTTAAAAATGCTGATTGCCTGCCGCCGGAAATAGAATTAAAAAAGGAGATCGAGCGAACCGAAGATTTGCTGGCGAATATGAATGATGTCGCCGAACGATATCAAGTGTTGAAAAAGCTCAATTTTTTGATCATGAAACTGAATGTCAGCAGAAAAGGTAACGCCCGCTTCGATGTACCGGAGCGGTATGCCGCATTGCTCAACAATCGCATCGGCTCTTCAGATCAAAAAACAGGCTGATTTCTAACCGGCTCACCCTCGACGAAGACCATGTTCAAAAAGAGATTAAACTCCGATCACGATGGGCTGTTCAAAGGGGTCATCGTGGCGCATTCGATATTACTGCTGCATTTGCTGATGATCGCCGGCCTGGGACTCACCATCGTGTTTCTCACCGGCCTGGCACATTACATGTCCTGGATCGTTATAGGCGGCATGGCCCTTCTGGGCCTTTCCGCCTATCTTTTCTACCGACGCATTCGCAAAGAGGGCAAAAGTGTAAGCGAGGCCCTGCAGACTCCCTTGTTTAATGGCCGGGAGGTCGAGATCCGGCTGCTCGGAGGATTCGCCAGTTTCCGGTTGGGCAAACCTGACAAACGGCCGATCGACAGCGGCACCTATGAGCCGCCGCTGCAACTGGAAAGTCCCGAAAGCATACGCATTCGTGAAATCGCCGCCTTGGCGCAGCTGCTTGAAAAAAACCTGATCACGCGTGAAGAATACGACCAGGCCAAACGTCAACTGTTCCGCTGAAGTCTACTAATCATTTCGCAACCGACCACAGCCGCCTTTCAGGCAAGAAAGTACCGCCATGAAAAAAACGATTGCGTTACTTTACGGGGGAATTTCGTCCGAAAGAGCCGTCTCGCTCAACAGCGGCGAACAGGTTTACCAGGCACTCGACAAACAAAAGTATGAAATCAGGCGCTACGATACCAAAACCGATCTACCCCGCCTGGTTGCCGAGGCCGGCGAAATCAATGCCGCCCTGATCATCCTGCACGGCGCCTATGGTGAGGATGGGACCGTTCAGGGAATGCTCGAATTGCTCGACATCCCCTACCAGGGGGCCGGCGTTCTGGGCAGCTCGCTGGCCATGAACAAACTCGCGGCCAAACAGTTGTATGAGCAATCGGGTATCCCCGTGCCCCCCTACCTTGCGATCCACCAACGGGACAATCTGCCACCCCGGCGCATCATCGATCGCATCGGTCTGCCCCTGGTGGTCAAGCCGACCGTGGGGGGTTCCAGCATCGGGATGTCCATCGTGCGAAAGGCCGAGGCGCTTCCCGGGGCACTGGCCGACGCCTTCGCCCAGGATCGCTCCGTTATAGTTGAAAGCTACATTCAGGGCACCGAAATCACCGCTTCCGTTCTGGGCAACGATACGCTTACCGCTTTGCCGCTGATCGAGATCATTCCCAGCGGCAAGTACGAGTTCTTTGATTATGAGGCCAAATATACGGCCGGTGCCACTCAGGAAATCTGTCCGGCGCGCATCGATGACGCTCTGGCCCAAAAAGCCCAAACGTATGCGCAGATGGCGCACAGCGCCCTGTTCTGCAAGGGATACAGCCGGACCGATATGATCCTGCGCGGACAGGATTTTTTTGTATTGGAAACCAATACGATCCCTGGTATGACGCGCACCAGCCTGTTTCCTCAGGCCGCTCAGGCGGCGGGCATCTCGTTCAGCCAATTACTCGACCGGCTGATCGAACTCGGTATACAAGCCCATCATCAACGATAAAGAGCGATGATCATCACGCGCTTCAGCCAACTGCTCCAGGACTTTCAGCGCCTGGAAAATGGTGACGTGTTTGTCGGGCAGCTGCCCGCCTCGCACCTCAAAACCACCCTGCTGACCGATCTTTCGGCGCGCGGCATCACCTTCATTCCTTCGGCAACCGCTCAGCTCGCCAATGCCTCCAAGTGCGCCCAAACGTTTCTCCTGCTGCCCTGGATGCTGCCGCACACACGGGTGATCGGCCGGCGCAGGGAACTGTTCGACGCACTGGCCGACTATGAACGCCAGGGCATCCGTGAAGCCGTAACCAAAACCGACCGCCAGCATTGCGGTCTCGGGGTCTTCCGCTGGTCGAGCCCTGAACTGGCTTACAACTGCCTGGCGATGCGCGACGAGGTCTACCCTTTGGTGCTGCAGCCGTTCGTAGAGGCCTTCACGGATGTAAGGGTCATCAGGGTGGGCGACTACTGCGAAGCATACAGCCGCAGCAATCCATATGGATTCAGAATGAATCTGGCGGCGGGCGCGGTCAGCCGCCCCTTCCGGCTGACCAGGCGACACCAGGATTTCTGTCTTGAGGCGATGCGGCGCGTGCGCATGCCATACGCCCATATCGATCTGATGATAACTCCCGATGAGAAGATCTTCATATCGGAAATTCGGTTGAACGGCGGGGTGCACGGTGCTGCAATCGCGCGCCGCGAACTGGATGTTCTGAAGCATACGCATCTTATGGCCCTTGCCCGGCAGATTGCGAGACCTCAAACCTGAGCCGTGATTGGAGGAAGATTATGAAAGTGCTGGTGATCGGCGGCGGAGGCCGCGAACATGCCCTGGTCTGGAAGATCAAACAAAGTCCCCTGGTCCGCAAAATCTACTGCGCCCCAGGCAATGCCGGCATCGCGCAACTGGCCGAATGTCCACCCCTTCAGGCCGAGGATGTGGACGGTCTGCTCCAGTTCGCCATGCAGACCAAGATCGATCTGACCGTCGTGGGGCCCGAGGGCCCGCTCTCCATGGGTATCGTGGACCGCTTCCAAGACGCCGGTCTGCGTATTTTCGGTGCCGACCGGAAAGCCGCCGTCATCGAAGCGAGCAAATCCTTTGCCAAGCAGCTCATGCAGAAATACGGTGTTCCCACGGCCACGGGCGCCGCATTCACCAGTTACAGGCAGGCCGAAGCCTACATCCGAAAAACCGGTGCACCTCTGGTGGTCAAAGCCGATGGCCTGGCGGCCGGCAAAGGGGTGATCGTGTGTGACAGCGTGGCCAAGGCAATCGACGCGCTCAAGCGGGTCATGGTCCAGAAAGAGTTCGGTGAGGCCGGACAGAAAGTGGTGATCGAGGAGTGCCTGACCGGTGAAGAGGCTTCTTTCCTGGCCTTCACCGACGGCAAGACCGTGCTGCCGCTTCCCACCTCCCAGGATCACAAGGCGGTTTTCGACGACGATAAAGGACCCAACACCGGTGGCATGGGCGCCTATTCGCCGGCCCCGGTCGTGGACCGCTATCTGCACGAACGCATCATGAAAGAGGTGATGTATCCCACCGTGCGCGGCATGGCCGCAGAGGGGCGCCCCTACAAGGGCGTTCTGTATGCCGGCCTGATGATTCAGCGCGACAAGATCAAGGTGCTGGAGTTCAACGGCCGTTTCGGCGACCCCGAAGCACAGCCGCTGCTGGCGCGACTCAAAAGCGACATCGTGCCCGTCATGGAGGCCGTGATCGACGGCCGGTTGGACCAGTGCCGTCTGGATATCGACGAGCGCGCCGCGGTGTGCGTGGTGATGGCCGCCGGCGGCTATCCCACCAAGTACAAGAAAAACCAACCCATCGTCGGCCTGGACAAGGCCTCACGCCTCAAAGATGTCATGGTCTTTCATGCCGGTACACAGCAGGTCGAAAAACAGGTGGTTACTTCAGGCGGCCGCGTTTTGGGCGTAACGGCCCTTGGCCGCGGCGTAGCCGAAGCCATTGAGAAAGCGTACGCCGCCGTCTCCAAAATCGAGTGGCAGGATGTTCACTACCGCCGGGATATCGGGCGCAAGGCGCTCCTCCGCATGCAGGCACCCCCCCAGGTGGGCATCGTCCTGGGCAGCGATTCGGACCTGCCGGTGATGGAAAATGCCGTGGCCATGCTCAAAAAATTCGGCATCCCTTTTGAAATAACCGTTGCCTCGGCGCACCGCACCCCAGCGCGCGCCGCCCGCTTCGCCGCCCAGGCCCGCCAACGGGGAATCAAGGTGATCATCGCCGCGGCGGGGCACGCTGCTCATCTGGCCGGCGCTCTGGCCGCCCAGACCACCCTGCCGGTGATCGGGGTTCCAGTCGACTCCTCGGCGCTGCAAGGTCTGGATGCCCTGCTCTCCACCGTGCAAATGCCGCCCGGCATCCCCGTGGCCACGGTGGCCATCGGCAAACCGGGCGCGACGAACGCCGCCATTCTGGCGGTCCAGATCCTGGCCGTGGCGGATAGCGACCTGGCGGCCTTGCTGGAGCAGTACAAGTCCGAAATGGCGGCCCAGGTTGAACACAAAGCGCGTGCACTTGAAAGCTTTCGCTAAGATTTGTCCGGTAGACAGCCGGCGGCCTGAACCGGATCGCATCCAGAAGGCCGCCGGCATCATTCGGCGGGGTGGAGTGGTCGTATTCCCGACGCTGGGGCTTTACGGCCTCGGCGCGGACGCCTTTAATCCCGCCGCCGTCGGGCGCATCTTCGATCTCAAAGGACGGAACGCAGCGAAGCCGCTGCTGGTAATGATTCAGGAACGCGGTCAAATTATGGGGCTGGTGCCGCGTGTCGACCAGCGCAGCACCTTTATGATGGATCGCTTCTGGCCCGGCCGCGTCACCCTGGTGATGCCGGCACGCGCCGACCTGGCACCCGGTTTGACTTCCGCGGACGGCAAGATTGCCATCCGCCTGGCAGGCCACCCGGTGGCCGCCGCCCTGATCGCCGCGGCAGGGACACCCATTACAGCCACCAGCGCCAATCTCTCCGGTACTGGCGGCTGTGCGGATGTCCGGCAGATCGATGCCGAGCTGCTCGCTGCCATCGACCTGGCCCTGGACGCCGGCCCGATGAGCGGCGCCGCCTCTACCATCGTCGACATCTGCGGTACCCGCCCTGTGGTGCTGCGTGCCGGAGCGGTTGCCGAAGCGGCGATTATCAGCGCATGGCAGGAATTTGAGCGTCAAGCCGCCGGCAAGCATATTGACAGGTCAGAGTGACTTTACTATAAAGGCGACTTCATGCCGGAGTGGTGAAATTGGTAAACGCAGCGGACTCAAAATCCGCCGGGCGCAAGTCCTTGTCGGTTCGATTCCGACCTCCGGCACCACTAAAGAATAGGGGGGCAAGCTTAAATGGTTGCCCCCTTTCTGTTCATTATCGTCTTTGCGGTCGACTCGATCAGACTTACCTTGGTCATCGGTTTAAATTACTTTGATTCGAGCAGAGAAGACCGACCTATGCTTCGCTGCTGCGTTGATTTGCCATTCATCCGGTCTACCCATCCTGTTATCTCGTAATCAGCCTCAAGATATCCCCTTCTAAATCCGTTTCTAAATCCTTCCGCACCTCGCTTTAGAGTTTCTCCAGCTTTATCGGCCCTTCTTTCCGTTTCTTCGGCCGCTTCGCCGACACGCTCACCCGCTCTTTCCGCTGTCCCTTGTTCACATCCCCAAACGCCTAGAAAGGCGAGCGAAATTACCGATATCAGAATGATATGCCCCCTTGAATTCACCTCACATCTCCTAATCTGTTGAGTATCGCCGGGTGTTTTATTTGTGCGTTCTGAAACTATCGAGGGTGTGTACTCCTTCGACCGTTAAACTGTGCGGTGCAAAGGGAGGCTTGGGCCAGCAAAACAGACCCAAGCCTCCCCCAAAGGGCAGCTCTTCGCAGCGGGTTAATATGACATTCAACGAGCATGGCCTGCCCTGAAAATAGCACCTATGGCGACAACCGTCCTGCTGCCTGCCATATACTAAGCAACCCGGGACGGAATTGTCATGGGGGATTGCCCGGCATCCCGTTCGCGCGGGACTGTAGTGTTCGGGATTCCATTTATTTTAAAACTGGTTATTGGTGAGATCTTCGGAGTATGGCCGCCATCATGCAATCGGTGGATGAAGTAAATCAAACGCTCCGTCATCAGGTTGTCAGATCCACGTATCCGCTTCTCGCTTCCATGCAGCCAGAATTAAATTCCTGCATGATTAAGGCAGCCCATACCCATACTCCTGATGCTGACTCTCAGGGCTTCTGGTTCCGCTGCAATCTACGTCCATCATGCCTCCGGTGCCCTTGAAACAGCGTTGCGGATGGATTGTTCAATATGCTTCGCACTCGTGGATTTTGAAAGATAATTTGAAGCGCCGGCCTTTTGCATCTCGCGAATGAAGTAATCGTCGGTCTGGTTCGAGAGCGCAATGATCTTGGTCTCACGACAAACGCGTCTGATCTGACGGGTTGCCTCGATGCCGCCGAGAACCGGCATGCTGACATCCATCAGGATGACATCGGGGCAACGTTCTCTTGATTTCTGCACGGCAACCTGCCCATTTTCAGCCTCCCCGACAACTTGCATATCGGCTTTCGACTGCAGAAAAGTCACCAGGGTTTTCCTGAACAGGGAATGGTCGTCCGTTATCAGAATTTTGATGTTCGCGTTTTGGTTCATACCTCGGACCTCTTCAGTCAGCCTAATCTGAACAAAAGTATGTCCCGTGTCGAACCCGCAAAATAAGGATATCACGGTAATATTTACCGGTTCAGACTGCATACGACTCGAGACTCGGTGGATTGGATTGTCCCCCATGGCCGACAGCGTTTAAGCGCTCACGGCAGGCTGAGCGGAAACGGTTCTGATGTCCGAGGCGCTCGAGGTACTGTGCCATCTTGCAGGCGCATTACTGTCGGTCTAAGTGCCTGCACGCAAAAAATTCCAGAGGCGAAGTACCTGAGCACCTTCATCTACCTACCTATGCCGTGCAATTTAAACGCATCGCCCCATTCAAGATCTCTTCTGACACTGATTTAGATTTACATTCACCCCCACATAAAAAAAGGAGGACCAAATGGCTTTCAATCCACTCAAGGAAAAAGGGATGCCGCTGGACAAGCAGTTCCGCAGCTGGTCCGATTTGACCGCACTGCAATACAAAAAGGATAAGGTGCATCCTTATACCCGCTGCCGGATCATTGCCATGAACGGGATCGAAGTCGATGCAGCCATCTTCAAACATCAGATGGCCCGCATGACCGTCGATCCAGACCTCAAACGTGCCATTGCCCTTACCCGCCGCGTGGAGCAGCAACAGCAGAAAGCGGTCAGCGGCCTGATTCCGGCGAACGAATCCACCCTCGAAAACACGATCGGCTATGAACAGGTGGCCGTGGATTTGACAGCCTGGTGCGCCCGCAACGAACCTGATGATTACATGCGGCAAGCCTACGAGTTCGGACTGCTTGAAGATTTCGACCATCTTTATCGCTATGCCAACATGCTGAACATGATTGACGGCACGGCACCCGAAGAGATCGTCGGGGAGTTGACCGAAATCATGCCAGGACGCCCGACCATCTCGGAACATCGCCACCCGTTCGACTCGATTCGCAAACACGTCGATGTCGCTTCGGCAGACCCTGTCACGTTGATGAACATCATGACCTTGATCGCCGCCGAACAGCAGACGATGAATTTTTACATGAACGTGGCCAACCGAGCGGAAGAACCCGTTCTGAGGGGGCTTTACACGGAGATCGGCATGATTGAGGAACAGCATGTCTCCCATTATGAGTCCCTTATGGACCCGCGTTGCAGCTGGCTGATGTGCACCGTTATGCACGAGCTGCACGAATGCTGGCTCTATCATGGGTTCGTGGAACAGGAGAAGGACGCTAAAGTCAAAAATCTGTGGGAGCTACACCTCGAAATGGAGATCGGCCATCTTCAGAACGCCCTGGAGCTTTACAAAAAATACGAAAAGAAGGACCCGGACGAGTTCCTGCCCAAGAAGATGCCCCCTCCGCTCATCTTTGAGTCCAATATTGCATACGTCCGAGGGGTTCTTGAATCTCAGGTCGAACTGACTGCTGATGGAACAAAATTCATCCCGGTCAACGATTTGCCAAAGGACCACCGCTATTATGCATATCAGGAAATGGTAAATAAGGGGAAAGTGCCGAGCGAAGAGGTTATCAAGCAGCATGTAAAGGCAAATGAAGAGGACTACCGTTTCCAGACCGAGGAGCATCCGGTCAAAAGGTTCCGGAATCGAAAAAAAATTCCGAAGTATTAAACCCGTTCCCACGGGCATCCATATTCTTACCGGTTATCTGAAAAGGCCGGGTTCGCCTGAACTTCCGGAATTAAGGCGCGCCATAGTGTGCCGGGCTGCGCGCGGTGCCGCTTCGCGGCTCGATGGGCAAGACCCCGCAAAACGCGCTGCCGGATGCCGACCCTGTGTCGGACCGCAGCGCGGAATGTGGACCGCTGATTGACCTTCTGCGACCCAGGCAGCCGGTGCAGCGGGCCTTGACCTTTCCGGATGACCGTGTATTTTCTTTGCCGGAGTGGATCCTTCGCCTGCCCGGCAGGCATGCTTGTTCGATCGCACAATAAACGCAGGGGGGGCAATGAAAAAAGAGTCCAATACCTCAAAACCGCAAAAAGGAGTTCAGGTCTCTCACCCCGACAGAGAACCTCTGGTCGAAAGATGCTACGCCACAGGAGCGGACGGCAACATTATGAAATGCCGTAAAGCGGAAGGGAACTTCTGCTCAGCCTTTATATCACCGGCTGCCAAGTGGAGATTAGGCGATTGCCCGCTGGCGGATGATTTTCTGAAAACCAAGCCAGAAAAGAGAGCTGTTGAAAAAGTCAGGGTTGGACAGCAAAAACAAAAGAAGTAATAGATAAATAAAAGAAGCAGTTTTTAGAGATGGGGGGCAATTGGGGGGTATATTCCTGAGAGTTGCCCAGGTGGTTGGAATCAGATTTGGGCATAACGCTGACCAGGTTCTCCGCAAACGGGCCAGGAGCTTATGGACACGATATTGCCGGGACGGGGCTGAGGGCCCCGTCCCGGCATTGACAACGTCGGACAATCAGTCCCCGAGCTGCTTCTTTCATTTTTTAGGATTAACCGGTGGCGCCGCCAAAACCTCGCATCCCCCGCCTTCCATGCCGGTAAACGGGTTGGCGGTACCAATGTACAGCCGTTCCTTTCCGCCTTCCGATACGCTGACGGTTCTTCTGATTCCATAATTTAAAGGGTTTTTGAACCCACTTAGCGTTACCGGTTCCCAGGATATGCCGTCTTTGGTCTTCCAAAGATCCGCACCGCCGTACTCGTCGATGATATGATCTATCAGTCGGGATGCCGCGGCAGTCTGTTCATTGTCTTGAAAGTTTAACTTTTTCAGAATTTCAACTCCTTGAGATATAAATGAGAACCCATCGGCGTTAATGCCCTCGAGCATCTGCATTGCTTCATCAGGATCTGAAATCAATAAATCCTTGACGGAACGAAGTACAGTCCCGCTCAAGTCCAAGGTTCCAACCACCAACCAATCTTTGTAGACCGCCATATGCCAGGCATAAACATTGAATGGATTTCCGAATCCTGCCGGCATATAACTCAAAGGAACCCTGAATGCTGGCCAACCACCAGGCGGATCTATGGGGAAGTATGCCCCAACGACCAATTCTGCATGATCATCCTTATCAACCCTGATGATATCGATCGCCCGGGTTCCGGCAGGTTGACCATCTTTCAACACCATACCGATTCCAACAGCACTTCCAATGTATAGATGCTTGCCGAAAGGCTGCATGGTCATTCCGTACTGATTCCATGTATCGCCAAAGCCTTCTTTTATGACGCGAGTCCAGACAGGTTTCCCATCCACCTTCGCGCCATCTGTTTTCCAAACCTCGAAGCCATTGACATAGTTTACGGTTGAAGCGTATAGGTGGTCATTAAACACTGCCAGATAATAAATTTCCACATTTGTCAGATCCCCAAAGCCGATGTCGCTTGCTTGTTCCCAATCCGTACCGTTATCCGAACTAAACACTACACACCCTCCCGACATGGCCAACTCTTCCCCGGGAATGGATGCCGAGACGTAGACCTTGTCCCGCCATTCTACAAACCCTCTGACATTGGTTGTGTTAGACAGGACGCCATATACCGGTTCCCAATCTCCCCAATCGCCGGTATCGGAACGGACGATACTGCTGAACGGCAAAGGCGGCATCCAAGTTCCAACCCCTAACGCATATATGTATCCTTTGAAGGTTCCCAGTGTTCGATACCCATATGCCTGAGGGTACTGCCCGGCCGGGATGACCAGGTTGTACTGCGGGACCGATATTGCCGCGGGCAGACTGATGATCCCGGATTTGTGCACCTGTTCCCATGCGCCATTTTTGCGACGCCAGATTCCGCCCAACATCTCCATTGCATATCCCGGACTGCCCCACTCAGGATGGGCGGGACCACTTACGACTGATGAAAGATCAATACCAATCAAAGCCTCCATGGATTGCATTACACTCCACAGATGGTGTCGATTCGTCGAAGCGTACACATCGCCTTTAAAACTGGTGAGTCCCCAGGTGTAGCTATTCGCGGAGTCGCCAAACCCGCCCGTGGCAAGCGGCTTAAATTCACCCTCGCCCAAGGCCATTAGTGGCGCTGGAAGCAAAACCAGCAGTAAAATTACAATAAAAGCTCTTTGCTTCATTTCCCACCTCCTTTAATTTATTCTAATTGGGAACAAGCCCCTTTGGCTCAATACCTTACTGCAGTGAACCCCTGGAAGTTAATCGAAACGATAAGGAGAGTAATCCCGCAGTGACGTTTAAACGGACTTCCAGCAGGAGAGACTGAACAGGGAGCAGTGATTTAGGCGCCATCTCCATTTTATAATCCCACATCATCGGGATCTGAAGAACGCTTAAAGTCGAAGATGTGGCGAATCAACGGATAGATTGGAAATCATTTCAGGAAGGGGGTCGTATTCAACACATATTTGAACACGGCCGTTCGGTCAAGACATTAAAATGATCAGGACGAGTCGCTGGCCAGGAAACTGGCGTCGTCACCTGCGTCTTGAAATTCAACCCGCCGACGATCTTCCATCTGCCGGGCACAATGGCCGAAATCTCACTTCATTCAATTCAGCCGCGGAACTGATCGGTGGGGGGGAACGAAAGCCCCAGAACGCAACGGTTGAAGACCAAAAGGACGCAGTCCGTCAGTTCAGTTTTAGACGCTGCCCCTGGAAACCAGGGAACAGCGTCTATTTTATACTCGTTAAATAATAGCGAATACCAGTGCGGTTGCGCCAACGACTAAAAGCGCCGCGGCCCAGATCAGGTCAAAATTGATCCAGCGGCGCCGCAGCACGGACAATCCGAGCTTCCGATAGACCAGTGCGGCAATGGCAGCCATCACCAGCAACATGGCGATCGTATGCAAACCGACGCCCAGAAGCAGCCCCCATTCACCTGATGGCGCCGAGTGGTCGGTCGGTGCGAACCCCACAATGCTCAACATGGCGGGGGCCACCATAAGACCGGCACCATGCGCCATGGCCATCAGAAACGACCAGAAAAAAAGGTCTCGCAAGTTTACGCGCATTCCCACCCAGCTCGGATGGCGATAGTAGGTAAACAGTTTATACGTGCCGAAGGCAAGAAGCACTCCAGCGGTCAGAATGCGCAGCAAACCGAGCGAAATCAGCTGCCCGGCCGCGATAACCAGCACAACCACCATGACGATAGAAGCCGCGTGCCCGGCGGCTATGGGAAGCAGCGAAACCCAGATTGCTCGCGCTCTACGCTGCTGCAAACCCAATGACAGGGCGAACAACCAGCCCATTCCGGGATTGAGCCCATGAAAGGCACCAAATGCCAGAAGCATTAGCCATGCTCCCATTAACTCAGGATGGGAAACAGAATGTGTCGGTGGATGCATCTCCCCCCTCCAATCGGACTTGATGGGTTCTGGTTTGGCCGAAGTCGATGAAGAATTCAGGATCCAGGCGCATGTCGCCGCTCGGATTCACATCGATTTTGGCCATCCAGCCGGTCAGTTTGTCCGGATAAAACTGATCGTCCACCACGCTATAAAGTGAGTTGGTGAAGTAGACCCGCTTTCCGTCACGGCTGATCTCGACCATCTGGGGTCCTCCCAGCAACGGTCCCTGGCTCTTTGGGTGCCCATGGCGGCCCACAATGCCCCCGAGCTGCACCTTGCCGGTCAGCCGCGGCTCGAATGGATTGCTGACATCGTACTGGTGCATTTCGCCGGTTCCCCAGCAAGAAACATAAAGAAATCGGTCGTCCAGCGATAAGTCGATGTCCGTGACCAGCGGCGGTACCGCCTTGAAGCTCTTCAGCGGCGGGGGAAGCTGGTCGGGATCGGCCGGCTGGGCGGGGATCTCGATTACTTTGCGGGCCGCCCAGCGTCCGTTTTCCTGGTACCAGGTCCAGATGGAGCTGGACAGGTTCTTGAGGCTGATGACCACACTTGCAAAGCCGTAAGTCTTTGACGGTTCGTGGGCGGGACGCAGTTCGAAAACGAGCTGGTATTCCTCTCCGAGATTGATGGTTTGAACCTTCTTGCGTCGTCGCATGTCCCAGAAGTGCAGGTTGCGGCCGTAACGGCCGTTGATCAGGTCCTCGAAGTTGAGGCCGCTTTCAAACTGAGAAGGCACTCCCCACTCGCTGGTGACCATTGTATCCTGGGTGATATGCCACCAGAAATCATACGCCAGCCGCTGGTCGCCGCGGTCGATTTCCCACGGACCCAGGACATTGTAGTTGTAGTGATCGAGCATGAAGATGCCCCCGGGGCCATCGCCGTTGTTGCGTGATCCCAGCGCGCTGAGATAAATGGCGTCCGGCCCGCAGTGGACCGTATGGGGTCGACTGTAGCCTGAACGCTCAATCACCTCCTGCGGCTCGATTATTTTGCTGATGTGCGGCCTGCGCGGGTCGGGCTTGGTATCAATGATGTAGATGCGTGAGCTGCGAAGCCCCGGCACAATCAGATAGCGCCGTTCCATGTGAGGATGCGGGGCATTGGGGCACAACGCCGAAGAACAGGCATTCCAGCCGAAATGGTGGAGTTCGTCACCGGCGTAGGGCATCTCCAGGGTGTGGACGACCTGACTGTATGTGGACGAAGAGGGGTCCAGATCCACGACGCTGATGGCGTCTGGTGCATCGCTGCGCCCATAGTTCAGTGTGGCGACATATCCAAGTCTTTCGGCAGGCGCATTGCACGCCATGCGCGGCGATGGGTAGAAGGTCTGGTCGGGACGCAAAAAATTGATATTGCGATCTTCCTTTTGAAATATATTCATAATGGCATCTCCTTAAACATGTCAGGCAATTCTGCCGGGTGGTGGGCCGACGTGCCGAGATAGTGGAAGATCGATTGAATTGCACGGCGGCCGATTTTCCGGGTACGCCAATTGTGAAGCAACCGCCGTGCCGGGATGGTGCTGATTCGGCGTGCGTACATAACTTGTTATTTTGCGCCGGAAATTGTTCTGTCAGACTTTCGGCGGGGGGATTCTCGGAATGCTTTCTCGCAATATATTGCGAAGTGCAGCATGTTGCGCTCAACATGCCGCAAGAAACTCCGCTTGCCTGGACAACGGTGCTAAGTCGGCGGAAAAAACCGAACGATCCCCATTTTTTTCATGCGAAACCGCAAAGTGGATGGGTTGAGGCCCAGAATGCGGGCCGCGCCATGGGCCCCACTGATGCGCCCGCCGGTTGCCTCCAGCACGTTTTCAATATACCGGCGTTCTATTGTCGCCAGGTCCGAAAGCATAACCGGCCCGACCGGAAGCGCCTTGCGGGCGTCGGCCGGCGGCGTGACGATTGGTTCGAACAGGTGAAGGCTGCCGTCGGATGAGGTGATAACCGCTCGTTCCAGCAAATTGATGAGCTCACGCACATTTCCCGGCCAATGATACCCGGATAACTGCTGGACGAGGCGGGAATTGACGCTTTTAATCGTTTTGCCAAGGCGCTGGGCGATTCGAGGTACGAAATGGTCGACCAGCAGCGCTATATCCTTCAGGTGTTCGCGCAGCGGCGGGACGCGGATGGGATAAACATTCAATCGGTAATAGAGATCGGCCCGAAAACGGCCGACGATAATTTCGTCCGTAAGGTGGCGGTTGGTGGCCGCGATGACGCGCACGTCCACCATCAGGGTCCTGGTGCCCCCCACGCGTTCAAACTGCATTTCCTGAAGAACACGAAGCAACTTGGATTGCAGTTCGAGAGGCAGTTCGCTGATTTCATCCAGCAGGATCGTCCCCCCGTCGGCCAGCTCAAAACGTCCCTTGCGCCGGCGATCCGCGCCGGTAAAGGCACCCGGTTCATGACCAAACAACTCGCTTTCCACCAGACCTGCCGGTAAGGCGGCGCAGTTGACACTGATGAACGGGCGGTCCGATCTCGGGCTGGCGTTGTGAATAGCGCGCGCAACCAATTCCTTGCCCGTTCCGGTCTCGCCATGGATGAGCACCGTCGCCCGGGTCGGGGCGACCTGCCGGATGCTGCGCAGCAGCTGTTGGATCGGCGGACTGTCGCCAATGATTTCGTCATTCCGGTTCAGCGCCTGGATCTCGGCCTTCAGGTACTCGGTCTGCCGGGTCAACAGCCGTATCCGGTTCCGGGCCGCGATTTTATCATTGATATTCCTTAGAATCAGCAGATAGGAGGTGTGCCGCCGCTGATCGATGCGCGACAGGGTGGCCTCGGTATGGATCTGCCGGCCCCTGGAATCGATTACCTCTATACCGCCTTCGATCCACCGGAACGGCTCATAGGCGCTTGCGGCATCGAGTTCCTGGATCAGAGTGGTCAGCAGCCGGCGGCCTTCAGGGAACAGGAAAGCCGCCAGGTTAGTGCCGGCGCCCTGCTCCGGCTGCAGGCCAAGCATTTTTTGGGCGGCAGGATTCAGGGTATTGATATTCAGCCGGCCATCAATTTCGATGATACCGTCCATGGCGCCCTGCACCAGCCGGTGCAGTTTCTCTTTCTGTTCGATGATCTCAGCTTCAGCCCTCAGCCGCTCCATTTCGGCCGCGGCCCGGGCGGCGAAGATCCTGAAAAGCGTCAGCGCGCGCGGCTCTTCCGGCATGGGTCGGTCATCGATAACCGCCATATGCCCCAGGATGGCGCCGCCGACAGCCTTAAGCGGGACCCCCATGTAGCTCACGGCGCCGAAATTAATTAAATTGAGACTGTTGGGAAACAGTTCCACGATGTTGTCGGGATAGTGCACCAACTCTGCTGTATCGATCACCTGCTGGCAGGGCGTGCCGTCGATATCGATTTCGAAATCGGAAATCCATCCTCCGTGCAACCAGAATGCCAGCGCACGCAGTCGGCGCTTCTCCGCCTGATACTCTGTCACCCAGGCGCCGCAGGTATTCATGACTCTCGCCATGTTGAATACAAGTGCCGTGAAGAAATTTTTCCCGATTTCGGAGGCGGTGCCTTCGAGGATGAGCCGTAAGGCGTTGTCCCCTCCCAACGTATGGCCAGCAGGCGAATCGATCCGGCTCATGCTTTGCTCCTGCTGCGATGTCCTGAGATCCGGCGGCGGGAGTCGATGCCCGATAGAGGCAGCTGAACAACTATCGCTAACTGCAGGATTCAGGGCGATGCATTCAATAGAAATCTAAAGTAAACACAGCCTTCGGAAAGGCAACGCGGACGGTCCGATCTGCAGGTCGAGGTAGATCCATCGCGGTCGATGCAGGTACAAACCCCTCTGACCACTCTCTTTTTGCGGCTTGGCCGCTTCCCTCCCCATAGATAAGAAGTGTCAGGAGGGGCGTCAGCTGAGGGGACTGAGAACGAGATCGAAAGTGGCGGCGGTTTTGCCCGGTTGCGGGTAATGTTGGGTGACCAGGATGTGGAAGCTTTCAGCCGATACCTTGATATGAATGTGGGGCGGCCTCCTGAAATAGGCTTGCGGAATATTGCTCGTAAAACGATACGCGCCCGCAGCGTCCGAGAAGAGCGTTGCCCGGTGCGCATCGTCGTACGCGCCGTCGGGCCCCGTTAACCACACTTCTATCCTCGCCCCGGCAACCGGTGCGCATGCCGGCGCCGATCTGACTGTGCCTTGCAGCAGGTAGCCTTCTCCGACGCTCGAACGTACAGGCGCATCGGGTTTGTAAAAAGGTCCGAGCATGTCGGGTTCGGTGGGCTGGCAGCCGTCCGCCTGCGCCGTGGCTGTGGACAGCGACATGAAAAGGAAAAAGCCGATCAGGACGGCAAGGCGTAGTTTGACTGATTTCATGCCCAGAATATATCGCTGCCTCGTCCCGATGCAACCGCGCCGTGGCCACTGCCCGACAAAAATCCCGCGGATTGGCAATTCGGAACATCTGCCGGACGAATGGGGAACTATGAAGATGGCAAGGCGGGTGGGGGTGACGTCGCCGACGGGGTCGGCATCAGCATTCATACTGAACCCGACGGGCCTAACTTTCACGCACCGCTTCGTAGATCGCTCTGAGCAGTTCAGCCGAAGAGGCGGCCTTGCTCACAAAGGCTTCCGCCCCTGCTGCGCGCATGTTTCGAACGATCTGATCATCCTCATGCATCGAAAACCCGATGACGTGCACGCACGGAAATTCGGCTTTGATGCGACGGGTGGCCTCTAAGCCGTCCATTTCGGGCATCGAGATATCCATGATGATCACATCCGGTTGCAGCCTCCGAGCCTGCTCGACAGCCTCTCGCCCATTGGATGCCTCGCCGGCCACCTGGATGCCGGGCTTGCCGGCCATCACCCGGATCAGCCCTTGGCGCATCACCTGGTGATCATCCACAAACAGCACCCGGATGCCGCCGATGTCTCCCCAATCGGTGCGATCGGCCGGGATGTAGGGCGGCAGGGTATCGGAAACGGTTTGCAACGTGTCGGCAACGGTCAAATCGAGTGGCAGCGTCAAAGTAAACCGGCTGCCTTTTCCAGGGGTGCTTTCGATCTCCAGTCCGCCCCCGATATAGCTGGCGCGCTCCCGAATGCTCATGAGGCCGAATCCAGCCTTTTCGGAAGTTGAATTCAAAACTTCGGAAATGAAACCCCTGCCTCGATCGCTGACCGTGGTAACGATGTTGCTCTCCTTCCGGCAAATTTGGACCCGTGCGATTTTCACGCCCGCGTGTTTGACAATGTTGAATAACAGTTCCTGAACGGCGCGGAACATGAACACCTTTACGGGCTCATTGTCAAACTGTCCGTCCGCGTCAGCCTCAAATTCAACCTGCAGGCCAAATTGCTCCTCCATCCGGGCGGCAAGCCATTTCAGCGCGGCCACGAGGCCGGAGTGGTTCAGGACCGGCGGACTCAATTCATGCGACAGGCGCCGTGACTTGTCGATCGAGTCCTGGAGCAACTGCTCCACGTAGAGCAGCACCGGTTCCGACAGATTCAGGCTGACCGCCTGCAGTTGCATCTTGGCAGCGGACAGCATCTGCTGAAGATCATCGTGCAGCAGCTCGGCAACCCGCCGGCGTTCCCGCTCTTCGGCCTCGATAAGTTCGACCGCGAGGCCCTGAAGCTGATTGGCGCGTGTCTCAGCCAATGCGGTTCGCTGCCCGAGGGTCACATTCAATTGCCGCTGGACCTCTTCGGATAGCTTCCGATCGGTAATGTCCTGATTGACGCCATAGGTCCTCACCGTTTGGCCCTGAGCATCTTTCTGGATGAAAAACCGGACATTGATGTATCCAGCCGCCCCGTCGGCGTAAATGATGCGGTGTTCAAATTGCCTGCTGTATCCGGGATCGCTCGTCTCCTTTGCCTTGCGGACCTCCTCACCCACAATGGCGATTTCGTCGGGATGGACGAAGCGCCGGGCGTATTCAGCAGATGCCATCGTATAACCGCCGACCTGGTCTGCCGTGGTTCGAAACATTTTGTAAAAGTAGTCGTTGAATATGAAGGTGTCCTGGACGACATCGTACTCCCATGGACCGAGATGGGCCATTTCGATCGCGTTCGCCAGCTTGGCCTGAAGATTTTCCTGATTCAGCCGCTCGCTTTCAATCCTTTCCCGGGATCTCAGCAGATTGAGTTGCCCGGATATTTCCGTCAGTTGGGTGCGTATAAGGGCAAGCTCCTGAAGGAGCTGCTTTTTGGATTTGATCTTATCCATGACGTCAGATTGATCAGTGTTCATTTCGCACCGCGGTCAACTCACGTTGAGAATGCCGGTTGGCCCGGAGAGCTATCGGCTTAATATTCGGCACCCATGCTGTTGTTGTCAGGTCGAAACCTGAAAATAGTTATTTCATGAACCGGAATGCGAGTAAAGGGCAGCCTCCGGCCCGAGATGCCCCCCGAACGCGCGCTGTCTTCATTCCCGAGGGTGCTATGAATCGTGTTTGGCGATAAGAGCAGGTCAGGCGGGTCGAACCTGCGTATTTGGTCTGAAAACAGCTTCGATCCAGGAACAGAAGACGAAACGATGGTCCACAAAAATGTGCTGCGATCATCGCCAGTCCAGGCCGTACAACCGCTGGCTGTTTTCCGACACCGCCTCCAGAACATCCTGTTCGGAAACATTTTTCAATTGCGCGATGGCCCGAACCGAAAATAAGACGTTGGCTGGTTCGTTGCGCCCCGACGGTTCTGGACCCAGGACCGGGCTGTCGCTTTCGATCAGCAGGCAGGAGAGCGGCAGTTGTTTGACCAGTTTCTGCTTCTGTCGGGAACGCACCACTGACGGCGGAATAGAAAAGAAGTAGCCCGCTTCAACGGCCGGAAGCGCGGCGGCGGCCTTGCCGTCGAAGGCATGCAACTGCACCTGTTGCGCACCGTTGTCCAGCAGTAGGCGGATGGCATGGCGGCCGGCCGAACGCGAATGAATGTTCAGCGGCAGCTTCGTCTGAATGGAAAGCGCAATGAACATGGTGAAGATCTCCCGCTGAAGCGCCTGCTGCGCCGCATCCTGTACCGCCCAGTAATCGAGCCCCACCTCGCCGATAGCCGCCAGGCGGGAGCGGTTTTCGTGGATGAAAGCCGCCATTTCGGCTGCCTGCTCCGGATCGAGATGGGTCGGATAGAGTCCGGCGGCCGCCTTCAGGATCGGGTGCTGTTGTGCCAGTTCGAGATTTTTGCGGGCGTCGCGTAAATCTTCTCCCACGGCGATGATGGCTTCAATGCCGTTTTGCCGTGCCCGGTCGAGCACCTCACGCCGATCGCCATCGAAGATCGGGTCACAAATGTGGGCGTGGGCATCCAGCAGGTTATATTTCGACAGACTCAAAATACAGCGCCGTCTTCTTTCAGTAGCCGAATGGCGTGAGGGGAAAAATTTCCATCGCGGTCCATGCATCGCGGCGTCGGAAGCGATAGCGCAATTCGAAGCGCACCGATGGAAACATCTGGGCCAGTGCCTCCATGGCGCCAATGGGCGGCGTCCAGCGGGTCGTGAACTCTATGGTCGTGGTGGGCGGCTCAAAAGTCGACGGCACGACGGAATGGATATCCTCGACCGTGCCCCAGTGGGTCCAGCGCCAGTCGTAATAGCAGAAGCACCGGTGCTGCCGATAATTGGCCACCGCCTGTTCGAGCAATCCCAAATCGGTATGATCCGGACGCCGCCGGGCATCGCCGACGGCCAATCGCGCGCGGACCGATTCGATGGCGGCATCGATCTGCGACGGGGATGACGCCCCCGCTTTTCCCCGGAAGATCTGGGCCGCCGCAACCATCTCCACTTCCGAAGAGGCAAATTGCGGCGGCGCCATATTCATCAGGGCGAGCATTCGGATGTGACGTGTAAGCGGCAGCGCAAGCGACTCCGGCATCGGTTTGATGGATTGCAGCGAGAGCAAAGCAGGTGCGGTCCCCCCGGGCTCCCGCTTTTTGACCAGATCCAGAATGTATTTGGCATTGGACAGGAAAAGGAGCTGATTGGTCAGATAGTTTGGCATTGATACAGTTTCCGCTCGCACCTGCCGAGAGCACGCCGGGATTCGGCACCGGCGAAAGCTTCAGCCGGATGCGTCACCTCTCCCGTTCGGTTCTGCGCCGGCAACGATTCATCAGGCAAACATGCCCGGAGGGGGGTAGACGCCAAACTGCTGCAAAAGGCCAAGATAATCGTTGTACACCCAATCTACCGATATCTTGCCACCCGCCCAATAGGAAACGACGCAACCCGGCATTTTGATCAGATTGCCTGTCGGTTGAGCTTGAATGGTGGGGGCCGTGCCGGTATGCCGGCCGGTCAAAGTGTAACGCACCACCGTGGTGTCGCCATCCACTAAAATGCCGTGGACTTTGAATTCCAGCTCACTGTATGCGTTGCGCGTTTCGGTCAGGAATTTCTTCAGGCCCTGGATGCCGTTCACATTGGACATGGGCGGCTGATAGCGGATATAGTCCTGGGCGATAATGTCGTCCAGGATTTCCATTCTGCCTTGATTGTGTGCTTCCTCGAAAATACGTCGAACCAGTTTACGCGGATCTGTCGACATAGAGCCTTCTCCTTCTTTCCGGATTTCGGGCGGCCCGGTGCCTGAGTTCATTCATGGGTCCCGAAGACCCGCAACGGGCGGTACTGGACCATAAAACGTTCGGCAGCGCTTTTCAATATACTTGTAAAACTTCCCGTTTCGGTGGAAAGTCGGGAAGGCTTGCATCCAGGCCAAAGCAACCTTACGCTTTGCCAGAGCCTCACGCCGCCAAATCATCGGCCAGTGAGACCTGGGGTGCGGCTTCTCAGGCGTGTGCGACGCACGGAGGTATTCTTGACGATCAATTTTTCAATCGCGATCAGAGCCGCCCTTATCATGTTATGGACCGCCGCGGCATTGGCGAACCCGGTGGGAAAGGAGGACAAAATGACGATCACGATCCATTCCACAGCTTTCGAGCATATGGGGAACATACCGGCAAAATACACCTGCGAAGGGGCGGATCTCTCCCCGCCGCTGCAATGGAAAGGTGTACCGGGACAGGCGAAAAGCCTTGTGCTGATCGTGGATGATCCCGACGCACCCGACCCCGCGGCACCTAAAATGACCTGGGTCCACTGGGTGCTTTATAACCTGCCGCCCGAGTTGGTGGGCCTGCCTGAAGCCGTGCCGGCAGACAAGCTGCCCCCCGGAACGCGGGAGGGGCTCAACGACTGGAAGCGCACCGGGTACGGCGGGCCCTGCCCCCCGATCGGACGTCATCGCTACTTTTTCAAAATCTATGCGCTGGACATGGAACTGCCGGGTATGGAGCACCCCACCAAGGCCGCTGTGGAGGCCGCCATGAAGGGGCATATCATTGCTCAGTCTGAAATGATCGGAACCTATCAGAAAGGTCAATAGCCGGGTCCCGGTAAAACCGCAGACTGCACGCCCCGCTTCACCGCATCGTAAAGAAAGGACGTCTATGCGCTTGATCAGCTACAGCTCCGATGGTGGGACCGGCCTCGGAGTCCTGCTTCCGGGTCAGGACGATCTGTTCCGGCCGCTTCCCGGCCTGGACATGCTGGCAATCATCCACTCCGGCCAGGCCGGCCTGGACCGCGCACGCAAAGCTCGGGAGGCCGGTCCGGGTCTGCCCGTTGCTTCCGTCACTTTGCTGGCGCCGCTCCCGGAATTGAAGCGCAACGTCTTCTGCCTGGGATGGAATTATGCGGAACACTCCAAAGAGACGGCGCACCTGCGCGGCAGAGAGACTCTGCTGCCGGAGCGACCGGTTTTTTTCACCAAAGTGACCACCGCCGTCAACGGACCCTTCAGCGATATTCCCGTTGACACCATGGTTTCCTCACAAAATGACTGGGAAGTGGAACTGGGCGTGATCATCGGACGCCGCGGGAAGAACATCCCGCGCGAAGAGGCCTTCGAGCATGTCTTCGGGTACACGGTAATCAATGACGTGTCGGCGCGGGACGTGCAGATCGCCCACGGCAAGCAATTCTTCAAAGGCAAGAGCCTCGACGGTTATTGCCCCATGGGCCCGTGGATCGTGACACGCGACGAAATCGCCGATCCCCACGCCCTCGACCTGCGCTGTCGGGTCAACGGGGTACTCAAACAGGAGGGCTGCACAAAGGACCTGATTTTCGACATCCCGGCGATAATCCAATGGCTTTCCCTCGGCCTGACGCTGCTGCCGGGAGATGTCATTGCCACCGGGACACCTTCCGGCGTGGGATTCGCCCGCACCCCGCCCGAATACCTTCAGCCCGGCGATGTGGTCGAATGCGAGGTGGAGGGCATCGGATCGATCCGAAACCGCATCGTACGGGTTTAATGGGCCGGGGGCTGGCAGTTGAGCTTCACGGGCTCTCCCTCAATGCGCAACCCGTCGGCTACGGGTGACCAATCATACCCAGCCCCGCTATTCGCCCAGATAGGCCTTGCGAACGGTTTCGTTGTTGGCCAGGGCATCGGCGCTGTCGCTCAGGATGATCTGCCCGGACTGCAGCACGTACCCGCGGCTGGCGACCTGCAGGGCCATACGGGCGTTTTGTTCCACCAACAGAATGGTGGTGCCGTCGGCATGCAGCCGTCGGATGATATCAAAAATGCTGTCCACCAGAACCGGCGCCAACCCCATTGAGGGCTCGTCCAGCAGCAGCACTTTGGGATTGGACATCAGGGCGCGTCCCATGGCGAGCATCTGCTGCTCACCGCCGCTCAGCGTTCCCGAAACCTGCTTGTGGCGCTCTTTCAGGCGGGGAAAAAGCGTGTAGACCCGCTCGATATTCTCATTGTTCTTCTTGTGGTCGGAGCAGGTGAAAGCGCCCATTTCCAGGTTTTCCTTCACGGTAAGCCGCCCGAAAACGCGACGCCCTTCCGGCACCTGCACAACCCCTTTGGTCACCACCTCGTGGGGGGGCAGTTTCGTCAGATCTTCACCTTCCAGCTCAATCGAGCCGCTGCGCGGTTTTAGCAATCCGCTGGTGGTATTGAGCATGGTGCTTTTGCCGGCGCCGTTGGCGCCGATGATAGTGACCACTTCGCCCTTTTCCACCGTGAGTGAAACGTCATCGAGCGCGTGGATCTTTCCGTAATAAGTGTGGACTCTTTTTATTTCCAGCATGGGCATGGCAGTGATTTCCTCCTGAGCGTCCTTAATCCGGGCTGTGTTCCACGGCAACGCCCTTGCCCAGATAAGCTTCGATGACCTGTTGGTTGCGCTGAATCTCGGATGGCGGGCCTTCGGCGATCTTTTTACCGTAGTCGAGCAC
>DDYQ01000040.1:28505-28929 GCA_002348005.1 Desulfobacteraceae bacterium UBA2230
TGGGGTTCATTCCGGCCGCCGGTTCGTCAAGGCACAGCACCTTGGGCTTAGTGGCCAGGGCGCGGGCAATTTCAAGCCGCCGCTGGTCGCCGTACGGCAGGTTCTTGGCCAGAAGATCCCCTTTGCCCGCCAGGTTGACGAACTTGAGCAGCCCCAAAGCTTCTTCGTTGGCCTTTTTTTCCTCGCGGCGCACAGCGGGGGTGGACATCACGATGCCGAGAAAACCCGCATGCAGATGGCTGTGCAATCCGACCAGGATATTCTCGAGCGCCGTCAAATTGGGGAAGAGGCGTATGTTCTGGTAAGTCCGCGCAATCCCATAGCGTACAATGCGGTCGGGCATAAGCCCCATCAGGGAGTGCCCGTCCAGAAGAATTTCACCGATCTCCGGGCGGTAAAATCCGGTGATACAGTTGAACAGCGT
>DDYQ01000145.1 GCA_002348005.1 Desulfobacteraceae bacterium UBA2230
CGCTGCCGTCCCAGCGCTCATGGTGCTGCCAGGCCACCACCACCGCCGCCTCCATGATGTCGCGGTGCGAGTTTTTCAGGATCTGGTGACCGATTTCAGTGTGGAATTTGATTGTTTCATATTCATCGAAGGTCAACTGGGCGTGCTTGAGCAAAATGGCGTCGGGGATACCCACTTTGCCGATGTCGTGCATGGGCGCCGCCAGGCGCAGCAGATGGGCCTGTTTTTCGTCCAGGCCGGCTTTCAGGGCCAGCAAATGGGAGAATTCGGCCACGCGGCGCACATGGTTGCCGGTTTCCTGAGAACGGCTTTCGATCACTTCGCCGAGGGTGAAGATCACTTCCTTCTGCGTGTCGATAATCTCCTGGTTGAGGGCGATATTTTCAAACGCGGCAGCCACGTTGGAAGAGAAGATGGTGATCAGGTACTTGTCCATGACGCTCAGGCGCCGGCAGCCCTTCAGGTACAGAAGATGGGTATGGCCATCGCGGGTGGCGAAAAAGCCGGTGAACATATCTTCGATGAAGAAGCTGCGGCGCTCCTCGATGGCGCGTGCCAGGTGAGGCATCACATCGTCCGCAACGGCCTGCTGAACTGTTCGGCCGACGCAGTGCTGGTATTTGCCCGTGCCGGCCACGATGACGTAGTGGTTGTCCAGTCGCGAGGCAGTGAACGCCGAGCCCAGAAAAATCGCCGTGGAGGGGTCCAGCTGTAGAATCGATACCAGCTGCATTAAAATTCCCTGGGCGAACTTGCGCAGGGATTGGACTTCGAAGAGATTGGCCGTGGCTTCGATGATCTTTTCCAACCCCAGACGGTTCTGCTCGATGATTCGCATATCGCGGTAGGTACGCAAGGAAGAGGTGAGCGTGGTAAACAGCTTCTGGACGGTCAGTTCCGTTTTCTCCTTGTAATCGTTGATGTCATAGCGTGAAATCACCTGATTTTCGGGGGCCTTGCCCGGTTGTCCGGTGCGCAGGACGATGCGCACGAAGCGATTGTTGAGCTCCCGACGGATCGCGTGGACGACCTTCAGGCCCGCGTCGTCGCTTTCCATGACCACGTCCAGCAGAATCATTGCCGTTTCGGGATGGCGGCGCATCATGTTCAGGGTCTCGGCTCCCGAATAGGCGCTCACAACCTTAAGGCCCATGCCGTCGAACGCATAATCGCTCAGCACCAGGCGCGTCATGGTGTGAACTTCTTCTTCGTCGTCGGCGATGATGACGGTCCACTTGCGTGCTTGCGTGCTTTCGACTGCCGCGAGGTGGGAACTCCTGACCGGCAGACATTCCGGTTCCTGGGCGCTCGAGATATTTGGGCTCTCCATGAAAACAGACTCCTTTAAGGCGTATCGCAGGCGAATGTGATGGTGAATGTCGTTCCCCCTCCCAGCGCACTGGTGCATTCGATCGATCCATTCAGGCGGCTCGTGATCAGGTTGTAAACAATGTGCAGGCCCAGGCCCGAACTCTCCTGAGAGCGTCGGGTGGTGAAGAAAGGATCCCAGATCCTGGCGATGTGTTCGGGAGCAATGCCCCGGCCATTGTCGCTGCAGCGCAGGGTGCACTGGTTGCCGGCCCGGGATACTTCCAGTACAATCCGACCCCTTTCGACCCCCTCGAAGCCGTGGATGAGCGAATTGATGACCAGGTTGGTGACGATCTGCGACAGGGCGCCGGGATAACCGGTAATCTCGATCTCCGGTCCCAGTACTTCGACGCTGTGGCCGGTTCGCCTGTATTTGGGGCGCAGGCTCAGCAGAACTTTCCCGATGTAGTCTTTCAGCGCGAAGCGCCGTTTCTTTTCCGAGACCTGGTCTACGGCGACCTGCTTGAAGCTTTTGACCAGATCGGCGGCGCGGTTCAAATTGGTGGTGATGCTGGCGAGGGCTTCGGTCATCGTGCGCAGATACTTCTGCAGTGCACCGGGCTCCAATGCTTCGCCGGCAATTGTTGCGGAGAGTTCGCTCAGTTTGAGTTCCAGGTAGGAGGCGGCCGTCACGCATACGCCCAGCGGCGTGTTGATTTCGTGCGCCACGCCCGAAACCAATGTTCCCAGAGCGGCCATCTTTTCACTTTGCACCAGTTGTTTCTGAGTCCGGCGCAGGTCGGCCAGTGATGTCTGCAGGGCGCTGTTCAGTTCCTGCAGTTCGGTCGTGCGGCGGCTGACGCGCAGTTCCAGTTCTTCGTTCAACCGGAGCATTTCCTCTTCGGTGGTTTTGCGGGCGGTGATATCCCGCAGGATGCCGATGAATTTTCGCTGGCCGCCCCAGCGGGTTTCGCTCACCGCCAGGTCCAGTGGAAAAACCTGACCGTTTTTGCGCAGTCCGCGTACTTCGCGGCCGATTCCGATGATCCTGGCGTGGCCCGTGCGAAGATAATTCTGCACGTAGGTGTCGTGTTCGCTGCGGTAGGGCTCCGGCATCAGCATGCTGATATTGCGGCCGATCACTTCGGCGGCGGTGTAGCCGAAAATGCGTTCGGCAGCCGGATTGAATGTTTCTACGACACGATCTTCATTGATGCTGATGACGCCATCCAGAATGTTGTCCAGAACTGCCTTCAGATAGGACTGGCTTCTTTGCAGGGCTTCATCCGCAAGGGGGGAACGATCCGGATCCATGATAGAATGATGTGCATTTTGACTTCAAATGCAACGCCCGACGATCCGTGTTGAACGTACGGAACCGGCTACAATTCTTCGCGTTCTGCTCTGAAAACGAAGGTGCAAGCCGCCGGGCGGACCCACGGACGGGATCGATCCCCTCGTGATCGACAGATCGCTCACGTTCAGTTTCGGGCTTCAATGCCGGGCGCCTCTCAGGGCCTGGCGGACCGCTTACCAGCGGTCGTAGTGTGTGAAGTCGGCCGCCTCACGCCGGTTGGGTGCACCGCCGACCTTGGCCGGCCGGCCCACCGGCACCATCGTGACCACTTCATACCCGGCCGGCAGACCGAGCGCCGCCCGGGCTTTGTCATGGTCGAACAGTCCCACGATCACCGTTCCCAGTCCGAGGCTGTGGGCCGCCAGGCATAGATTCTGGTTGGCCAGCCCCAGGTCGTACATCATCCAGTCGCCGAATTTGGTCGTGACCTGTTCTTTATAGAATCCTGAACTCCCCATCCTGGCGCACAGCACCAGCACCACCGGCGCCTGCACGACGGAGTTGGTCGCCGGATTGCGCGACAGACAGGCTTGCAGCTGCGCCTTCACCTCGGCCGATTTGACCACCACCACTTCCCAGCATTGGGTATTGGCCCATGACGGCGCCCAGCGCACCGCCTCAAGAAGAAGATGCAACTCCTCATCGGTTACCGGACGATTTTCGAAGTGGCGAATACTGCGCCGCTGCCGGATGGCATCCATTAAATCGCTCATCGGAAGGTTCTCCTCTCAGGATCGCGGCGTCTGGCCGCGTTTGTAGCAATCGCATGTTGTTCACCGCAATGGGGGCAGACGTAGGTTTCCGGTTTGGACGGCGGCGGCGCGTGCAGGGTCAGGACGCGCCACAGAATGAAAATGAATACCGCCGCAAAAAGCAATCCCAGCGTCACGTAAAGCATGGTCCGGCTCCTTCAGGCCACGACGTACCGGCCGCCTTCGATATAGGGGGTGTCGGCCTCATCCATAACCCGGATGATTTCCCGATTGCTTCGGGATTTGATTTCCGCGACGATGGCGCGCTGTTTGTTCACCTGGCGGGCAAACGCCAGGCTGACGGTCAGCAGTTCGTGCAGCGGGCAGGCCTTTTGCACGATGTGGTGCCGCTCGCAGCTCTCGCCGGTCAGGCGCACGCCGGTTAACTGCATTTCACGCAGCACATGGGATGGAATGGCGCTGCGCAGCAATGCAATCATGCCGGGCAGGAAAGGCACACCCACATCAACCTCGGGCAGACAGAAAAAACCGCGGTCGGAGCGCATGAAACGGAAATCGAAGGCGCACGCCAGGATGGCCCCGCCACCGAAGGCATGTCCCGTGATCGCGGCGATGGTCACCAGCGGGTAGGTCAGCAGACGCTTGAAGAGCCGGTTCAGCTGATGGAAAAACTGCTTGGCCGCATCCAGATTGTTTTGCTGCAGGAGCGGTTGAAGCCAATCCAGATCGATCCCATTGGAAAAGATCTTATCATGGCTGCTGCGGACGAGCAGGGTGCGCGCCTGGCTGCCCTGTTCGATGTGATCCAGCACCTCGAGCAAAGCCTCCAGGAAAGGCGGATTGAATCGGTTGTCGCGGTCATTCAGCGTCACCAAGGCCACATGCTCCTGGATCGTGTACTCGACCAGGCCCATTTCAGTCTCCTTCTTCATGTACGATTGGAATGGATCGTATCGACGTGCGGAAGCTGACAGCCCCCTACCACACCGTCGCCGGAACCGTCAATTCACGCGAACCGCTCACCCCGTCAAAGCCCCTGAAACAGAAGGGCGCCATCCAGACAAGCATGACGCCCTTGAATTACGCTTTAAACGGGTCCTCAGCAACCACAGGATCGCTTCTGATCGGTGCTGCAGGCGCAACCCGCTCCCGATCCAAATTGCATTCCCGAATCCAGTTTAAAGCCGTACATGTGGAAGTCGACCGAAATGGGTTGGGCGCGTTCCAGGAACTCCTTGTTGACGAGATACTTGAAACCGTCGATATCGAACTGGGTGTCGGCATCATTCGGCTCATCCAGAGCCATGGCCAGGCCGGGGCCGCCTCATCCGCCCTCATTTAGAAAGATACGGATCGGCCGGACCTCTTTGCCCTTGAAATACTGGGAGATTTGTTCAGTGGCCGCAGGTGTGACTGTGAGCATGCTATCCTCCTTGAATGGTAAGAATCCCGCGCTCGCGGGGTATCGCGGCGGAGCCCGCTTGAAAACCTGTTGGCCACAACGGGAGCCTGTCCGCTGACGACGCGCAAAACTAACCATAATGCCGTAAAAAGTCAATCATTCAGCGCGCTCTGGTCGAACTGCGTGCGGGCTGCGGCAAACGTTGATCTGTTGGTCGGCTTTTTATCGGCTTCGCTCGATCTGAACCGGTTGGGATCAGCGCTTATTTCAAACCGGCCAGGTACCGTTTGTAGGTCGCATGGTCGCCGGCGGAGAAAAGGACGAAAATGACCTGGGCCGGAAAGTCGTTGGACGCCAGAAACTCGAGGCAGGTATCCACGGCAATCCGGCACGCCGCTTCGATGGGGTATCCGTAAACACCGCAGCTGACCGCCGGGAACGCCACGCTTCCCAACTTTCGGCCGGCCGCCAGCTGGAGGCTGCGCAAATAGCAGGAACGCAACAGGCGGGCATCTTCGGGCCGGCCCCGATAAACCGGTCCGACGGTATGAATCACATGGCGCGCCGGCAGCCGGTAGCCACGGGTGAGGCGCGCCTCGCCTGTAGGGCATCCGCCCAGGGTGCGGCATTCGGCCAGCAGTTCGGGGCCCGCCGCGCGGTGAATGGCGCCGTCCACCCCCCCGCCGCCCAGCAGCGACCGGTTGGCGGCGTTTACAATGGCATCCACCCGCATGCGGGTAATATCGCCCTGCTGCGCGGAGATTCTTTCCAAAACGGCGCTGTCCATAAAAGCCTCCTCAGGGCCGATTCACAAGTCGTAGAGGGTTTCATCGTGCCGGGGCGCGCTTCGCCCCGGTCCTCGCCCTCCTTTGCGGGTCGGCATCAGGAATGGATCTTCCTTTTCAAGGATGTCGCCCATCTCGGCTTCAATCTGTTCGGGATTTTCTCCGCGCTCCATACGCTGCAGGGCCTCCTGCATTCCCGGTCCCAGTTGCAGTCCTGTCATGCCGGTCAGCTTGCGCATCAGATCGGCCGCCTGCTTGGGGTCATCCTCGTTGATGTGCTCCGCTTCTCCCGCCAGCATCTGCATGGCCTGCTCCATCTTGCTTTCATCAACGGGCAGGTCGTCGGACAGATCGTTCTCTCTGGCGCGTCCGGTGACGGCGAAGGCCGACATCCGCCGCTCCAGCGTCCCTTCGCAGCGCGGGCAGGGCGGCCGCCGGGTGGTGTTGACCGTTTTGGAATAGAAGTTGAAGATGGTGTTGCAGTCATCGCAGAAAAATTCGTAGATGGGCATCCTTCACCTCATGGTTTCGCAGGTGCCCCGCACGGGCGGTGCACGGAAGTTCTGTGTGCTCAAACTGTCGAAATAAATAGGCTTCAAGCCTTTTTTTGTCAACCGCGGGCTGCCGGCATCCGTGGTTCACAGCGATGCGATCCCGCCAATTGACTTGCCCCTGACCATCTGCTATGCCACCGGCACCATTACATTTCGCCGCGCGGCGGTGGAATTTATCAGAAAGGATCGGCAGCAATGCAGCACACTTTGGCCATTATCAAACCGGACGGCGTGGCCCGGGGACTCACCGGCGAGGTCATCAGGCGCATCGAAGGCGATGGGCTCAGGATCATCGCCATGAAAATGATCCAGATGACTCAGGCCCAGGCCGAAGGGTTCTACGCCGTTCACAAGGCGCGTCCATTTTTCGCCAGCCTGACCGCTTTCATGTGCTCCGGACCCGTTGTGGTGATGATTCTCGAAGGCGACAATGTGATCCAGCGCTGGCGCGACAGGATGGGGGCCACCAACTTCAAGGAGGCGGCCGAAGGCACGATTCGGCGCCAATTCGCCACCGACATCGAAAAAAACGTGGTTCACGGATCGGATGCCCCCGAAACGGCGGCTTTTGAAACGTCTTACTTCTTCAATGCCTTCGAACGGATGGCCGGGTGACCCTGCGCGTACGCCTCGACAATGTGGCGCTCGTTCTGCACCGGCCGCATTTTTCGGGTAACATCGGCTCGGCCGCGCGGGCGGCCTGGAACATGGGCATCGAACGCCTGCTGGTCGTGGCCCCCGAGAATTACGACCACGAGCGCGTGCTGCCCATGGCCACGCATGCCGCCCGCCGGGTGGTGGATGGCATCCGGTTTTACGATGAACTGGCCGAGGCCCTTTCATCTTTCACCTACGTGGTGGGAACCACAGCCCGGCGCGGCGGGGAGCGACAGATCGTTTTGTCACCGGCCCAGATGGCGCAGGGCCTGATCGCCATCTCCCAGGACAATCAGGTGGCGATCCTTTTCGGCCCCGAGGACCGTGGGCTGACCAACGAAGAGCTGCGGCTGTGCCACCAGCTCGTCACCATTCCCACCGCCGACTTCGCTTCTCTGAACCTGGCGCAGGCGGTGATGGTGCTGTGCTACGAGCTTTTCACCGCCGGCAGCCCGACGCCGCGGACCACTGTGCCGCGGCTGGCCACCCGTCATGAACTGGACGGCATGTACGCGCAACTCAAGGACGTGCTGGTGCGGATCAATTACATTCAGCCTGAAAACCCCGATTACTGGATGAACAAGCTGCGCCGCTTTTTNNTCTGCCGCCAGATCGACTGGTATGCCGAACACCGTTTTCGTGAGGGCGGCAAGGCGGATGGGGACAAGCGGGGTTGTTCATGAAGCGCCGGGCAGAGCGGGTCTGCGGCCGCATGTCAGCATTCTGTCCTGCCTGAAAGGACGGATCTTTCGACACCACTCCATTGAAGGGGCATCGCCTGCCGACCAGTAGCGAAGCAACTGATCTAAAACGCGATCGGCGGTTTGCAGCTGATGGGTGATGCGTCGGATATTCAGCGCACTCAGGTTGCCCAATTCGACAAGGTGCCGGTCGCCGCGCGCACGTCGGCCTGCGAAGGTCATCAGCATGGCCAGGAGATCGACGGCGTAGCGGTCGAAGGCGGTGGGCTGGGCCGCCAGTATGGTATTGCAGCAAAAGGCGTAGCAGACCGGCGGCCGGCCGGCCCGCAGCGTGCATCCGCGGTTGCCGAGCCAGCCGCGTTCAGGATGCCACTGGGGATTCTGCCCTGCCTGGAGTCGAACCCTCGCTAAAAAAGGGCTTTCGAGCGATTCCTGGCAATAATCGATCCTGCAGCAGACCGTCGGGCATTTCCGGCAGTGCTCCGCGCAGCGCGTCCGCATCAGTTCCTGGACGCGGATTTCCAGATTGACGTAGATCTCAATCAATGGTGTCAGTCGATCATCCATATCAATCCATCTCCCTGCGCCGGCGCCTAAATAACGTCGATTCGGCCGCCGTGCAAGTTCCAAAATTAGGAAGGCAGTATGCGCCAAACGCGGCATTCGGCGTGCCCCGTGACTGGCCGGCAGCGCCGTTTCAATGCCCGAATCGTCGCAACCGGCTGTCCCGCTTGCCAATTGACGCCGTGGATCCTATTTTAGGCCGATTTGATTCGGTTCGCTGAAGGGAGGATGGATATGCGCGGAATCGTGTTTCGCTGGCTGACGTTGACACTGGCTGTCCTGCTGGCCGCCTATCTCATGGAAGGTATCCGGGTCAGCGGGTTCGGGGCGGCCCTTGGCGCGGCTGCCATACTGGGCATTCTGAACGCGTTCTTCCGGCCGATCGCCCTGATCCTGACACTGCCGATCAATATCCTGACCCTGGGTCTGTTTACGTTCGTGATCAATGCCGTGATGCTCAAGATGGCCTCCGGGGTGGTCGGCGGATTCGAGGTGTACGGCTTCTGGACGGCCGTGTTCGGTGCGCTGGTCATCAGCCTGATCAGCTGGCTGCTCAGTACGTTCATCGGCGACAGCGGCCGGGTGGATGTGATCAATCTGCGGCCCAGAGGGGGCAATCGCTGGGGATAAGGCGACGATGAGCTGGTTGTGGATTATCGTGGGGCTGATTTATCTGGTGTCGCGCATCGATTTGATCCCGGACGTCTTTTTCCCGTGGGGCTGGGTCGATGACGGCATTGTTCTGTTGCTGATCTACCGCAAGCTGGTTCGCATGGCGCGCCGGGACCGGACCGCCGCCGGCGACCATTTCAACAGCCGGGAGCGGTTCGAGGATCAGGGCCGGTCCGATTCGGCCTCCGAAGACCGTGATCCCTACGCAGTGCTTGAGCTGACCCCGCCGGCGGACCAGCAGGAGATCCGCGCCGCATACCTGAAGCTTGCCAACCAATATCATCCCGACAAAGTGGCCCATCTGGGCAAGGAATTCCAGGAGTTGGCCGAAAAACGCTTCAAGGAGATCCAGCAGGCCTACCAGCACCTGTCCGGGGGCGGTCGCTGACAGCTCCTGGCCAACGCATTGCCTGGAGCGATTCAACTGAAGGCCTCCAGGGCCTCGCGCATCAAGCGGCCGATGGGCATACGGCGCGGGCAGCGGCGCTCGGCGTCGCCGTAATCGAGCCGGGCGAGAACGGTGCGCGTTTCCTGCGGCAGGGCGTCGAAGCGCGCACGCGCCCATTCGGGACGGCCGTAGCTTTGACAATACATGTGGCAGCGCATGATATCGCCGACCGGCACGTGCTGCGCCAGAGCCGCCTCGCAGATTGCGCCGCATCCGCCACAGTAGCGGTCGGCCGTGCACTCGGCCAGGCGGGACAGCAGTTTTTGCGAGCCGGCCGATAGCGACCGGCCGTCCGAGGCCGCCGCCGCGTTGGCCTTGAGGAGCCTGAGGCTGTCCATTTGCGAGCAGATACTGGCGATATGCGGTTGCTCCCAGACGGCTTTCAGTTTGGCCTGCGCATCGGTCAGTCCCTGTTCCATGAAATGCTTCTGCAAGTCGGGTTCCGGAGAGGCTGAATACCAGGAGGATCCGGCCTGCGTCTTCATCGCCGTCAGTCCGATGCCCGCTTCGGCGCAGGCTGCCACGGCCGCGTTCATGTGTTCCGAATTCATGTTGCGGTAGTTGTAGCTGAACATGATGCCGTCGATCCAGCCGAGCTGCGCGGCGCCCAGCAGGCACGCCTCCATGTTGCTGTGCGTGCTGAAGCCGAAGAGGCGGATCTGCTTCCGGGCCTTGGCCGCTTCGGCCCACTTGCGGGTGGCGGTGTTGAGTTCATCGATGCCGCGGATGCCGTGTACGAAGTACAGATCGATGTATTCGGTCTGCAACCGTTCCAGCGAGCGGGCAAGCAGCTGGCTCATGCCCTCCGGATCACGGGCATCCGATTTGGTCACCAGAAAGACGCTGCCGCGATCCTGGGGATTCCTGGCGAAGTACTTGCCGATGCCGGCCTCACTGCCGCTGTGGTAGCAGTCGGCCGTATCCCAGTAGGTCACCCCCCATTGCAGCGCCTGCTTGAGCAGCAACTGGTTGGCGGCAATATCGAACATCCCGCCCAGGGCCAGTATCGAGACATCGACGCCGCTTCGGCCGAAAGGCCGCCGGGGCACCTGGATGGCGTTGGTGTCCGCCGGCGGGTCGCTTTGGGCCAGCGTTGCGCCGAACGCCGACTGGATCGCCGCTGACGCGCCCAGTCCTGCAACGCCGGTGAGCTGAAGAAATCGGCGCCGGGAACAGCCGTGGTGGTTGTCGTTCATGGCATACTCCTTAAATGTGTCCGTCTGAAGCTCAGGAGAGCGTCAGCCGATGCGCGGGGTGGCGCGATTCGTTTTCGGCCGTCACCCGGATCGCCCGCAGACCCTGCACCGGGCATTCATGTTCGCAGACTCCGCAACCCACGCAGCGCGCGGGATCCACATAGGGCTGCTGAAGCCGGATGGCGACCTGCACCGTTTCACCGGCCGCCGGGGCCCTCGCCCACGCGGGACCTGCGGCCAGGACAATCCGGTCCTCCGTATTGGACTGGATCACACGCGGCGGCTGCGCTTTGAACAATACCACATGATCGCCGCCGGCGAAGCGATCCGTCATCAATTTTTCCGTCACCCGAAGGGCTGCACCGGTACTGTCGCGCACCCTATGCAGTCCGTCCGGCACCTCCTGCAGCACCGTACGGGTCGTGATGGCCTTGGGGCTCATGGGACAATTCTCCTGGCAGACAATGCAGGGTCGGTCCATGGCCCAGGGCAGGCAGCGGCCGCGATCCACGAAAGCCGTACCGATGCGCAAGGGACCCCGGGCGGTGAAGTTTCCCCGTCCCATGCGTTCGTCCGGTGTCAGAGGCCGGATGGCGGCCGTCGGGCAGATTCGGCTGCACGCCACGCAATTGTGCTGGCAGCCGCTTACGCCGATGCGGAAGTTGAGCACCGGCGTCCAGATTCCTTCCAGACCGGCTTCCATTCCGGCCGGGTGAAGTACGTTGGTCGGGCAGACGCGCATGCACTGGCCGCATTTGATACAGCGGCTCAGGAAGTCGGCTTCGGCCAGACTGCCCGGAGGCCGGACAAGGCGCGGGTCCCAATTGCCGGAGAGGCTGCCGTTGAGCCGTAAAAGCGGTACCACCGCCAATCCGCCGAGGCTCACCGCGACAATGCCGCGACGGGTGAGGTCAGGCAGGCGTGCTTCGCCGGCGGGTGATGGCCAGGGCTGATAGGCGATGCGGGTATGCCGGCACTGGGCGCGGCAGTTGAGGCACAGCACACACTCGTGAACCTGAATGACGCCTGCCGGGGCGCAGGCCCCTTCGCAGTCCGCCTCGCACTGGCCGCAGGCCTTACATCTTTCGGCGGTGCGGCCGATGCGCCACACCGCAAAGCGGCTGCACAGCGCCAGCAGGGCGCCGGTCGGGCAGATGAAGCGGCAGAAGAAACGCGGTGTCCGGATGCTGAGCAGCACGATCAGCACGAACATCCCGCCGATCAGGAAGCTGGATTGGGCGGTGCGGTCCGCGCCCCAGATCAGATGCACCGGCCGGTCCGCCCAGGGCAGGAAAGCCAGATTGACGGCGCGCTGGATGATCACCAGCGGATCGAGCCATCCGATCTGCAGCGAGGCGGAGAGCCAGCGCGTTTCAGGACCCCACAGATAAGTCAGCGTCAGGGCCGCGATGATCAGCGCGGCGAGGAAGCGCAGGGGATACTGTCGCACAGGGATCAGCCTGAACGCTGAAAGCAAAATGGCGGTAAGGGCCAGCAGGGCGGACACCGCCCAGACGGTCCTATGCCCCGAGATGACGCCGCTCAGGAAAAAGTGGAGCAGATCGGCGGCCGCAATCCCTGTCAGAAAAAGCAGCACCCAGTACTTGATGCGTTGCGCCGGATGAGGCCGGTTGCGCCGCCCGCGCTCGGCCGGCTGGAGGCCACGCTTGCCCATATAGCCCGCAAATTGCTGCACCGCTCCGAGGGGGCAGATCCAGCCGCAGAAGAAGCGTCCCAGAAAGAACGTCAGCCCCAGGGTCAGCAGGCCCCAGGCCAGACCGGCAAACAGCGTGTGCGTGGCCAGAATTATTCCCAGACCCACCAGGGGGTCGAGCTGCATCAGCCAGTTGACCGGCCAGCCGCGCAGCTGCCAGAAGCGCTCGCCTGCGCTGGCCGTGAGGCCGAACCAGATCAGCAGGCCGAAGAAGAAGATTTGGCTGATGCGGCGAACGGTGACGATGCGCATGAATTCAGGCTCCCGAAGCGTCTACGGGGTTCAGCCGCCGGTACTCGACCGTTCCCAGCTTTTTCTCCTGGGCCATCGAAAGATGCGGCAGGTCCTGGAACGTTTTTCCGAGTAACGTGGCGCCCAGGGCATCCACGGCCACAGGATCGGTGCCGGCGACTACGGTGTGGGTGGGCGCCAGGTCGGCCAGCGATCCGCCGGTGGGTCCGTTGCGCAGCATGCTCTTAGTGCCGTCCAGAATCACCAGGGTCGGTTTGATCAGCATGGCCAGTTCCAGGATGATGGTGTGAATTTCCTGGTGGAAGATATTGCGCCGGCCGCCGAGCAGTCCGTACCAGTTCTTCAGCGTCAGGGACGCGCCGCTGCGGTGGTGGTCCTTGACCGGCGCCAGTCCGATGATCCGGTCGGCCCTCTGCAGCGGTTCGTAAAAGACCGGCCAGTTGCGGATCAGGCGCCCCCCGGGAACCGAATAGGCATTGAAGCGCTCGACCCTGGGCAGTACGAGACGCGCACCGGCCGCGCGCGCGGCCGGGCCGATGCCGCTTAACTCGAAGCAGGCCTCCGGATCGTTGATCGGATTGTCGGCCACCAGCACCTCGGCCGCACCCGCCTCCTGGCACAATCGGATGACCCGCGCCACGGCCTCGGGGTGGCTGGTGGCGCTCAGCGCTGGAGGAGCGGCGAAGGCGGCGTTGACTTTGATCAGCACACGCTCGCCCGGCCGCACAAAAGCGGTCATGCCGCCCAGCGCCTTGACCGCTCGTTCGATGCCGCGTCCGCGGTCTGCTCCGTGGGCCAGGGCCAGCTTGCCGGCCTGGGCAGGTACGGAGTAATCAGGAAGGGGCGCGCTTTCGGCCGGAGGGGCGCCGCCCGGCGGTCCGCGCCGGTCCAGCAGGGCTATTCCGACCATTCCGACACCTAGGCTGAGCGCCGCCGAGCGCACCATCCGCCGCAGAAAATCGCGGCGCGGCAGTCCTTCTTTTTCAGGGCGGGATGCGGGTGATGTCATGGCGCCGCCTCCCGGACGCGACTCAGCATTCGGGCGGCCAGGTCGAGGGCCTGTTCGCTGTCGACGGCCTCGTGCACGCCCAGCAGAAAAGGACCATGGGTCAGCACAATTTCGTAGGCGTCCAGAATTTTGATGACGCTCGCCGCCTGCAGTCCGGCGGGTGGGTCAACCGGCTCACCACCGTATTCGATAAAGTAGGCGGCAAAAGCATCGCGTGCAGCGGCCGCTTCGGCCGGAGAGGAACGGCGCGCAAGAAATGCCAGTGCCTCGCCCGCTGCCAGGCGGTACTGGGCCGTGTAGATCCAGTCGAGGCCTTCCAGTCCGAAGGCGTTGGCGGCGATGAGGGCAATACTGTCGGGAACACGCTCTGCATCGGGGAAGAGCTTGGTTTCAATCAAGTTCTCCTCTTGGACAGGCGTTCGGGCTACAAACGCGCGTGCCGTTTCGAGCACCGCCGCCGTCATGATATCGGAAGCATCCGCGGCGATGATCTCCACGTAATACCGGCCGTGGACCATGAACAGGCCGTTGGCCGCACGGTAGGCATCGGCGGTCAGGTCGAGCGTTTCACGTTCGGGGCGTTTCTGGACGCTGAACACCGCGAAGGCGTTGCGGCGGCGCCCCATATCGTAGAGATACCACTCCAGAAAGGCGCCGTCGGCGCCCCGCTGCGGCGCCAGGCGCCGGGTTGCGAGGGAGACGAAGCCGGCCGCGAGATAGAGTTCGGCCTTGCCGTTGATTTTATCGGAAAGCGTCGCGGCATCGTAATTTTCGGGCGGCGTCAGGGGTTGGAGACCCAAAGCCGCGAAATCGATGGCGGCCGACTCGCCGGAACGCGCTCCGGCGAGCGCATCCGGCCGCTCCTGCCAAGCGCCCGGATCATAGCGGTGCTGGACGAGCAGCAGTGTCACCGCAATGCCCGCCAATACCAAGAGCAGCATCAGGCTCAATCGGCGCTCCGCAGTTGAGGGGTGGGTCGGGGCAGGCATGATGGCTCCGTTCACGTTTGCAATTACAGGTGACGGGACCACTCTATCATTAATGCGCAATGGTTACCAGGTCAGGCGGGCAGGTGCCGGATGCGCGCCACCGGGGGGCATTGTTTTGAAGAATCCCCCACGGACCGGCGGGTATCTGACAATCAGTTGATCTTGCTGGCGAAGAGGCAGGAAACCCGGTTGCGGCCGGCCTGCTTGGAAAGGTACATGGCCTTGTCGGCGCGTTGCACGAAAATGGCGACATCTTCCTGTTCGAAATACTCGGTTACGCCGATGCTGATGGTGATCACCACCGGCTGGCTGCGGCCCTCGGGTAAAAACCGCTCGCTCTCCACCACGGAGCGGATCCGCTCGGCAACGGTAGCGGCTTCGGCGCCCTCGGTCTCGGGCAGAATAACGGTGAATTCTTCACCGCCGTAACGGTATGCCGAATCCATTTTGCGCAGGCAGCTTTTGATCACCTGGCCCAGGCCGACCAGAACCTTGTCCCCTTCCAGGTGTCCGAAGTGGTCGTTGTACTCCTTGAATTTGTCGATATCCAGAAGCAGCAGGCTCAGCGGGTGCTGGTAGCGCGACGTGCGGTCGATTTCGGCTTTGATCTGGTTGTAGAAATAACGCGAGTTGTAGAGCTTGGTCAGGCCGTCGGTGATCGAGAGCCGCTTGAGTTTTTCAAGCATGTGGACGCGCTCCTGCGTCAGGCGACGCTCCTTGAGCACGCGACGCAGGCGCAGCAGCAGTTCTTCAAAACGCACCGGCTTGAAGACAAAGTCGCTGGCGCCCTTGCTGATCGCCTCTTCGTAGGAATAATCGCCGCTGTAGCCGGTCATGACAATCACGTCGACGTCCCAATTCTTCTTGACGCGATCGGTCAGTTCGAGGCCGTCCATACCGGGCAGCATAATATCGGTGATCACCACATCCACATGCTGCTTGTCCAATTGTTCAAGCGCCTGTTCGGCGGTGGCGGCACTGAAAGACACGAAGCCCGACATTTCAACGAATTCGCGCATCGAATCACGAATTGCGGCGTCGTCGTCGACGATCAGGATGCGAG
>DDYQ01000120.1 GCA_002348005.1 Desulfobacteraceae bacterium UBA2230
GATCTTCCAGATCTGCGTGCCGTCATCCGCCGAGGCAATCGGGGTCACCTCCATGCCGGTCCCCAGCAATCCTTCGATGCCGTCGATCACCTCGACCGGCGGGCTGGGATAGGGCATCAGGATCATGTTCTGCAGGCCGGCCTGGGCGTTGGGGGTCTCGACCCCCAGGAAGCCGCTCATGCGACCGTACTCGTGCTCGAAGGCCTCGCCCATCTCGTCCTGGATCATCTTGGGTTTGAAATCGATGGTCAGCCGGTTGCCCGACAGCGTGTCGAAGGTCAGCGCGGTGTCGTAGATCTGCGCCAGTCCGGCGTACGGTCCGTTGGTCTGGAAGGTGGTGCCGTAGGCCGAGTTGTAAGCGCCCTGACCCACGATAATCGGGTGCTGGCCGCTTTCGAACACACCGTTTCCGCCGAGGCTCGTCGCCCGGAAGGCGTTCTGCAGCGCGGCCAGGTCGAAGTTCTGGCCTGCACCGCTGCTCACCTTGATCTGCATGACGGTGCGGGTGTTGGGGCCGTAGCCGGGCAGGACTGGCCCTACACCGCCGGTGGCGCGGTAGTCCCCGCTGCCGGTGTAGTAGTCGTAGCGCGGGTCGCGCGCCGGGAAAGCCGCCGGGGCGTCGTTGTACAGGATCAGCGTCTGGCCGGCAAAGGCCGAGAAGTCCACGATCACATCGAAGCGTTCGGCCGGGGCGACCAGCAGCGAGTGCTTGTCGACGTTGCCGGCGTTGAACACGGTGGGGTCGTTGACCCAGGTGGTGGGTTGGGCATCGACAACCACAGGGGCCGGCAGAAATCCGCCCTCGGTGCCGATCACAATCCAGCTTGGGCCGGCTGTGCTCGCTATGGGGGTGGGGAAAACCGTCGCGTCCTCCAGGGCTGCCGCCACTTCAGCGGGGTTCAGGTAAACTTCGGTGCAGGCCACGCCGGTGGATTCGGGCGCCGGGTCGGTGTTGGCGGTGTCGCAGAGCACGCCGTTGGCGTCTACCGCCTGGTACAGCGACAGGTTGAAGAAGCGGTCGTTGGCCGCGTTGAGCACGCGGAAGCGGTAGGGCTTGGGATCGACCGTCAAGGTCGGGTAGGCCGTGCCGTTGACCACGGGGGTGTCGTTGAACGACTCCATGCCCATGGAATTGTAGGGTACGCCCGGCATCAGCGGCGGTTCGCACCAGGTGGCGTCGGGGTCGCAGGTATCATCGAAGTAGGGGTTGTCGATCGGTCCGTACTTGATGCTCGATGTGGGCGGCCAGAACCAGGGGCCGTAGGCCCAGCGGCCGTACTCGTTGATGCCCGAGGCGTCGCCCGGGTTTTGCGCCGGCGAGTAGACGTGCGGCACCCACAGGCTGCCCTCGCCTCCCCAGCGGAGGACGTCCCAGGTCTCGTCCTGCATCATGAGCTGCGCTTCGTTGGGCACGAAGGTCTTGTCCTGGACGACCAGGGGAATGGTGGCGTCGGCTCCGGGGATGATGCCGCCGTTCACTAACGCCTGTTCGGTCGCATCGGTGATGATGTAGGGCGCAGCCTCGCCGGCATAGACGTTCAGGCGCGTGATGCCCCAGGCGTGATCGTGGTAGAACATCAGCCGGGCGCTCTGCTGGTTGGTGTAAAAGAAGGTCATCTCGCCGGCAGCCGGGGTGGGCATGTCGGGAACGTCCACCACGCTGACGCCCTCGGGGTAGCCATTGGTGACTTGATTGGCCGGGGTGATCCACTGGTGCGGCGTGCCGTCCGAAATCCACGGCGAGACGCCGCCGTGCAGGTGCAGGGTGGCGCGGTTGTCGGCGTAGCATAGGCCCTGTGCGACCATCATGTCTTTGTCCGGTCCGCTGCACATGGGTTTCTGGGGGTCGACCATGCTTGGGTTTTCCATCATCCATTCGTGCCCGGCTGCCGTCATGCCCGAGCCCATCACGGTGGAGTCGACCGGGATGATCAGGTTGCCGCCGGCGCCGGTGGGCAGCAGGTTGCGGAACAGGATGCGCACCGGGGTGTCCTTCTGGGCTACGATTGCAGGCCCAAGATAGTGGTACTCGCCGCCTGCCTGACGATAGCCGCGTAGCGTGGTCGGCGGCAGGTCCGAATGCATCTGCTCGGTGTACTCGCCCAGCTCGATGATGTAGTAGTCCGAGCCCGGATAGGTGGTGGTGTCGGGCACGGCCACCGGGATCTGCTGGCCGAGATTGTTCGGATCATTGAGTCCGGGCAGCGTGTCGACGAACTTCTTCAACCCGCCCATAATCACGGTGTTCTGGCCGGAGAGGTCGAGTACCTGAGCGCCGAAAGAATACGTGCGCGCCTGGGGAAAGACCGGGTAATCGACGCTGCCGAGCACGATATCCAAACCCTGTGTCGGCTGGACCGCCGGGTAGTGCAGGACATCTGGACCCGCGCCGGTATCGACTGGGATGCCTTGGCCGTAGAAGGCGAGCAGGTCGCCCGCCTGGACTGCCAGGTTGGCCACGCCGAACGTGTAGATCGCGCTCACAGCAGGGTCTTCAAGCGCCGGCACGGTGAGAAGCCCACTGTCGAACACCACCGTATACACGTTCGCGTTGCCGGTGGGCCGCAGCACGTAGGCGTGAAATACGTTGCCGGCCGAGGGGAACGGACTGCCCCCTGGCGTCGCCTGGTTCCATGTCTGGAATGATTGGATCATCCCGTCCGGCAGCGCGGCCGGCATGGTCACAAAGACCGGAGCCAACTCTCCAACGCCCACGGGGTAATCCGAAGCGTAGGCGCGGTCCTGCAGCGCGCTGCCGATGAAGAGCGTGGCGCCTTCAATTGTCGGCAGCGGACTGTTGGCATAGTTGGGGTGGCTGAAGTAGTACGGTGCTTCACCCGGCATCACCATGCTGGGGGCCACGTCCACCATCAACGGGTTCAGCTTGCCTTTACGGTAAGCTTTGGCCGCTGCGGCCTGCCGGTCGGCCTGGGTGATTTTTTTATCCTTTGCCAATCCGGGCGGCTCCTTGCCCTTTTGGGCAAACATCGGGCCGACCCCCCAGAGCAGGGCGACCAGCACCATACACGTGACCATCAAGAATTTTGATCGCTTCATTGCAAACCTCCATTGTTGGTTCATGTTCAAAAAAGGCTCCCCCCTTGTGGATTGGCTGAGGGGCGCGGTTCTCTTGCTTCAATCCTGCCGCATTTCGATCCAGCAGAGCTCTCCCGTGCCCGGAATTGAAAAATGCGGGGCTTCGACGAAGAACCCGGTTTGATGTGGTTCCGGCAGCAGGCTCATCGCGCCCAGGAGCACTTTGAAATGCTCGGACTGCAGATGATCCGCAAGCGCTTGCCGGGACGCCCATTCTTCAATGAGGCAAAGTTCGTTCGGGTCTTCCGCGCTGTAGAAAAAGCCGCAGCGCAGACAGCCCTTCCGGCGCCTGATCAAGGGCACCAGGGAAACCAGGGTCTGGGTCAGCTCCTGGCGTTTTTCGGGAGTTACTTTCATATGGATGGTCAACAGGATCATGCCGTAGAGAGAGCAAATTGCCTGCCGTCAGGTGGAAAAAAGTGAAGATTGTGAAAAGTTGTTTTCTATCGACCAGATAGGCGATGTTCAAGAAACCGCCTGGATCGGGCCGGACGGCAGCCCGGCGGCGATATGTCGCGTCGGTGGCGATATATCGCGAGCGGCCAGCCGCATTGCCGGCCGATGAATGCCGAGTTTCTGCATCCTCGAGCGCAGAGTGCTGGGAGGCAGGTCCAGTATCGCGGCCGCGCCGTGCGGGCCGCTGATCTGCCAGCCGGTCTGCGCCAGGATCTTCAGGATATGGTCCCGCTCGGCCGCTTCCATGGTCTTGACTATTGTCAGAGAGGAGGCGGGCTTTTGTTCGAGTTCGTCCGCCAGGCGCAGGTCCGGTCCGGGACACAGGATGACGGCGCGTTCGATGACATTTTCCAGCTCGCGGATATTGCCCGGCCAGTCGTATTCCTGCAGGCGCTCCATCGTCTCGCGGCTGATGGAGCCGAACCGCTTGCCGCTTTTGCGTCCGAACCGCTCGGCCATGGCCTGAACCAGCAGGGGGATATCTTCTTTGCGTTTGTGCAGGGGCGGAATGGTCAACGGGAAGACATTGAGGCGGTAAAAGAGGTCTTCGCGGAACCGGCCTTCGCGAACCTCCTGTTCGAGGTTGCGGTTGGTGGTGGCCAGGATGCGGGCATTGGCGCGCAGCGTCCGGGACGACCCCAGGCGTTCGAATTCATTGTCCTGGATGACCCTGAGCAGTTTGGCCTGCACGCCCAGCGGCAGTTCCGAAATCTCATCCAGGCACAGGGTCGAACCGTCCGCTGCTTCGAAGCGGCCGATCTGGCGGGCGTCGGAACCGGTGAAGGCCCCCCGCTCCCGGCCGAAAAGCTCGCTCTCGATCAGGCCGGCCGGCAGGGCGGCACAGTTTACGGTGACCATCGGTCGGCCGCTGCGCCGGCTCATGCGGTGGATGGCGGAAGCGAGGAGCCCCTTGCCCGTGCCGGTCTCGCCCATGATCAGCACCGTGGCATCGGTGGGCGCCACCTGTTCGGCTCTGTAAAGCACATATTTCAGCGCATTGCTCTGCCCGACGATGGGGCCGTGGCTTTGGGTCAAATTGATTTCTTCTCGGAAGAAGACGTTCTCCGCCTCCAGCCGGTCTTTCAGCAGCTTGATTTCCGAAAGGGCCTCGAGCAGTGACGTTTCGGCTTTTTTGCGATGGGTGATGTCGGTCACCACGGCAAAGCTCCCGGCGAACCGGCCCGCAGCGTCGAAGACGGCGCGCGGCGATACCAGGGTGTGGACCTGGGACCCGTCCCGATGGCGGAAGGTGATTTCGTAGGCTTGCGATATGCCTGCCCGCCGCCGTTCAAGCTGTTCGCTCAAGGTCTTCAGATCGGCCGGGTCCACAAACTTCTCCGGCGTCCGACCGGTGAGTTCGTCGGAAGAATACCCCAGCATCCCGCAGAGTCTGCTGTTGGCATAGGTGCATTCATTCCTTTCGTTCATGATGACCAGGCCCTCGTTCATGGTTTCCACGAGGGTGCGGTAGCGCCCTTCGCTTTCGGCCAAGGTTTTTTCGGCCTCCTTGCGCCAGGTGATGTCGCGCATGATGTCCAGCTTGGAAATCGATCCATCCTCGTTCAGGAAGGGGGTGCTGAACACTTCATAGGTCTTGTTCGTTTTGGCAGAATAGCATTCCCATTGCAGCGATTCTTGTTTATACACATGATCGTTCTGGCACCAGGGGCAAGGGGCGTCCAGATCGTGGAAGTATTCGTAGCACTTTCGGCCGTTGACCGGACCAAACTGTCTTTCGATGGCAGGATTGACGTACTGGATGTTGTGACTGAGATCGACGATATGTACGCCGTCCTGCATGGTTTTGAGGATATTGTTGAGTTTGCGGCGCTCGCGCCACAGGATCCGTTCGGCCCGGGCGCGTTGTTCATCCTCCTCCCGCAGTCTCTGTGGGTCCTTGGCGGCCGCGCGCGCTTGTACCCGATGATCCATGAACTGCAAAGCTTCCCCGCAGAAGTCGCCGATGCGCATGTTGGACAGCGCGACCGCAGCGATTTCGCCGAACGCCGCTGCAACTCTGGCATCGTCGTGGCTGAATCCCCCCGGCTTGTTGGTGTAGACGAACAAACCCCTGATTTTGCCCCCGAAGGACAGCGGCGCGCAAAGGAGATTGCCCAGGAACCGGTACCCCGGGGGGCTGAGCTGCACATCACCGCTTTCACCAAGATCATTGCGGAACACGGCCTGGCCGGAACGCAGCACTTCATCTTGCAAGCCGCTCACCGGTATACCCGGACAGAAATCGGCCGTATGTCCGGCTCCCGTGGGTTCCACGAAAGGCACATCGATCTGCCGGCCGTCAGCGCGCACCATCGCAATGTATCCGGCCGCCGCCCCGATTAAACTCTTGCAGGACAAAAACATGGGCCGGGCGGTCTCGACAAAGGCGGTCGGGTCCGGAAAAGAGGAACAGTCCATTATACTTGCCTCGCTGAATTCACCGGCTTCATCGCAGCGCACAGACCTGCACAAAAAACTCTGCTGCAGTTGCTGTATGCATTTCCGTGCGGTTGCTTGTTCAATGGTTTTTGAACGGGTGTGAAAAAAAGTTTTTTCCCATGCGAGAGGGCACTCCGTTGGGAGGCGCTTCGTGACCGCAAACCGGCAGAGCCGTTCAGCCTGAGGTTGAATGTCGGCCTATTGAGGTCTGACACGGCGCTCTGCTCCGTTCTGATTTTTTTAGATGTTGGGATTAAAGAAACGAGGATCAGTTATATTACCCGGCGAACCTGATGAAGCATGTATACAGGAGCACTGTCGCCGGGTATGGGGTGGGACACGTATTCACCTGTGCGGCATCCTGTACTTTGACCCGTGCGTTTGCGGCACCTCGCACTGCGTACGGTGGGCACGGGACGCTTTATGACAAAGGCGTCAATCCCGATTGACCGCGTCGATCAGGGCTTTCAGCCGCCCGAAATCCTTGCGGTTGAAATCGATCACCAGCCGGGGCAGATGACTGATTTCAGGCTCCTCGATCTCCTCGGGCAGGGCGCCCGACAGACGGATGTCTCCATCTTGCGCCAGAATGTCGGCGAATTCCCTTTTCAATGTCTCGATCCTGGCCGGCCCGACTTCCGTGTTCAGCCGCAGCAGCAGCTTGTTGCGCAGGTAGCGGAGGCTGTGATAGCGGTAGTAAAAACAAGCGATCCGCTCCACTGCGGCATCGACGCTGTCTACAATTTCAAACAGATTGAAATCCGAAGCGCTGATATAACCGGTTGCCAGAAGGTCCTCTTTGCAGAAATCGAAAAATTTCTGCCAGTAGGTGCCGCCCGGCGCATCGATGAAGATCAGCGGCATCGGGTTGCGCTTGCCGGTCTGCAGCAGGGTCAGCGTTTCCATGCCTTCATCCAGTGTTCCGAACCCGCCGGGGAAAAGGGCCACGGCATCCGATTCTTTCAAGAAGGCCACCTTGCGGTTGAAGAAGTATTTGTAGGAGATGACGTTGCGGCTGTTCTCCATGACCGGGTTGGT
>DDYQ01000168.1:0-135 GCA_002348005.1 Desulfobacteraceae bacterium UBA2230
CACCTACCGCGGCCGCGAGCACTCACTCTTCACCCCGCTCGACAAACTGGGACCGCACCCCCTCAAGGCCTTCACCGGCCAGTACGACCTCTTGGGCAGCCCGGTCTATTCCGAAGGCGAACTCCTCATCGACTC
>DDYQ01000168.1:145-3379 GCA_002348005.1 Desulfobacteraceae bacterium UBA2230
ACCGCTTCAAGGGCCAGTCCGCGCCCTGCGTCGTCTTCACCGAAATCGACTTCGAGGAACTCGGCGAGGCGGCGTTGAGAAAGCTGTTCGTGGGGATGACGCGGGCAACGATGAAGCTGGTGATGGTGGTGTCGGAACGGTCGGCAGAGGCGATGCTGGGACGGCTCGGCGATTAGTGGCGCCTTCGCTGGCTTGAAGATCAACAATACGGCCAGTCAGTCCGGCCACATAAGTGCCTGGTTGTTCGCCAAGGGTCATGGGGAGACTTGCTTGCCGGCCAGAAAGAAGAACGGAACCGGCCTCGTGAACTGAGCCACATGGCTGCTGCAAACCGGCGATATGCTGATTTGGGGAAACTGGCGACTGGAAGCATGGACCTCAACGGCAAGCGTATCGACAAGAGTCACGCCACATCAAATGTGGTCTATGGTAAGGACTCGAAAGCCGCATACAGGCCGCTTAGCCTGTTTCCTGTATTCCATGTAAAGGCGCTGCGCCGTGAACCAACAAGTCCGATTCTGCACAAGCCCAGACGGCGCACGGATTGCTTATGCCACGACAGGCAGCGGTCCTCCGCTGGTCATGTCGGCCACCTGGTTGACGCACCTAGAGCAACAGTGGCACAGCCTTGCGTGGCGCCCCTGGCTGGAAGCCCTCTCTCAAGCGCACACCCTTCTCCGATACGACCCTCGCGGTTGTGGTTTGTCCGAGCGCCATGCGACCGATATTTCGTTTGAAACCTGGATCAGCGATTTCGAGGCGGTTATCGATGCGGCTGGCTTCGATCGTTTTCCCGTACTCGGGGTGTGCCAGGGCGGACCGATCGCCGTTGAGTACGCGGCCCGCCACCCCGAGCGCGTCAACCAGCTGGTTTTGTATGGCACCTACGCCCGCGGGAGGAGCAAGCGAGAAGGCTCGCCTAACGAGGCGGAAAAAGCCCAGGTTCTGCTGGACTTGACCAAGCTTGGATGGGGAAAAGAGAACCACGCCTTTGTCCAGGTCTGGGCATCACAATTTCAACCTGGAGGCAGCCTGGACCATTTGCAGTCCTGGTCCGCATTGCAAAGCGCGAGCACCTCGGCTGAAACGGCTGCCCAATTGATGCGCGTGACTTTCGATATTGATGTACAAGCGGCAGCCCGGCGCGTCCGCTGCCCGACGCTGATTATCCACCCGGCTCATGGCGCTGTCGTTCCCATAGAAGAGGCACGCATGCTCGGCGGCTTCATCGAGGATTCCCGTTTTGTCGAACTCGACACGGTCAATCATATGCCGCTGGCCGATGAGCCTGCCTGGCAACAGCTGCTCGATGAATTGCAGAAGTTTCTGTCTCACGACCGGCCAGAACCCGATAGGGAAACACTCGCGAAACGCCTGACCGAACTGACAAAACGGGAACGTGAAGTCCTGAATGAAATTGCCCAGGGGCTGGACAATGCTCAAATCGCAGTCCGTCTGGCGCTTGCAGAAAAAACTGTGCGCAACCACATCACCAACGTGTTCGACAAGATCGGCGTCGACAACCGCTACCAGGCTATCGTGTTGGCCCGTGAGGCCGGCCTGGGACAGCCACGGCAATTCACGTCCTAGCCGACCCACGAAACCGGGACCACTGTCCCGGTTTTTTCAAAATAAAAATTCCCGTATCAAGGACATTCGCCTCAAGACGCATCTGCCTGACTGGCGTACTTTTGGCACAAGGCTAATCGAAAGGCAATCCTCTCGACACGCCTCCCTCACATTCTTAACGAGGAGAAGTCATCATGAAACGCTTGCTCATCGTTCTCTTCGCAAGTTTTGTCTCAGCCCCCACCTGGGGCTTGCAACAGCGCCGCCCGTCACTAGCGGGCGGAGATTCTCGGACAAAAAACTCGCCCGACCTTTTTAACCCATTCAATTGGAGGTCATGATGAAAAACCTATTTCTGAAGGCTGGCTTGATGGCCGTATTGTTTGCAGGCTTTCAAAGCGTTTCCCAAGGCGATGCCGGTGCCCCGGTTGCCAAGCAGATGACGGTCAACGACGTCAGCTTGCCGTATATCGAGCAAGGCCAGGGCGCGCCCGTTGTTTTTGTGCACGGTGCATTCTCCGATCTGCGCGCATGGGAGCCACAACGCGAAGCCGTCGCACGACGTTTCCGCTTCATTGCCTATACCCAACGCTACTTCGGCACTGATCCCTGGCCCGCCAAGGGCGAGCAATACTCCCAGGTGACGCATGCAGCGGATCTTGCGGCATTCATTCGGCAGCTGAATGTGGGTCCGGTATATCTCGTCGGACGTTCTTACGGCGGTACCGTTGCGGTCAGGGTGGCACTTCAACATCCCGAGTTGGTGCGTGCCGTTTTTGTGCAAGAGCCCACCATCGCGGCAGCGGCTGTGGCCGATCCTGATGTTCAGGGGATCCTCAAGAAGGAAAGGGGCGGTATGGCTCCGGCACGTGAAGCCGCGAAAGCGGGGAAATCGGACGAGGCGACGCGCCTGTTCGCCGACTGGTCAAACGGCCAACCCGGGGGGTTCGATGCGCTGCCGCCCGAAACGCGGTCCATGCACCTCGATAACGGCCGCACCGTCGCCCTGCATTTCGCCGCCGCGCCGCCACCCAAGATCTCATGCGCCGAGCTTGGACAAATGAAGAGGCCTCTGGCAATCACCTCTGGTGAACTAACGCGACCCTTCTTCAAAATCCTCGCGGAGACTGCTCACAACTGTGTCCCCGGCTCTCAACTCATACCGATTCCGGGTGCACGGCACGCAGCGACAATCCAGAATCCGGCCGCATTCAACAATGCGTTGCTGACTTTCCTGGCAAGTCACTGACACGGCCTGGCCGCCCCGCCGACTGGCTACGCTGGACCCTGAAGCGGCCTCGGCAGAATGCTCGGGGTGAGGTCTTACCCCGTAGCATCGCTGCTTGCCTGTCCAAATCCGGTTATTTTTGAGCATCGCCCGTCAGCATTGGGCGAACAATCGGACGGTTGTGGCGACCGTCCTTCGGCAACGCCTCGCCGGTACCAGACTTGAAGATTTCAGCATGAATTTGCACGACGCCTCGGGGCAAGTCTGAACGCTTCTACATCACGCCCAGTACTTCGCCTTGTCCNNGCAGGTGCGGCACGGTCTGGCCGCCGGCGAGCCCGTGGTTGATGCCGATGTTGTAGCCGTCCGGCTGGTGGTGGCGGTCGATGATTTCCCTGGCGTGCGCCAGCGCCTTCAGCAGCGCGGCCTGCTCGGCT
>DDYQ01000168.1:3391-5112 GCA_002348005.1 Desulfobacteraceae bacterium UBA2230
AGACGACGGTGAGTTCGTCCTCGGCCATGATGCGGATGGGGTCGAGGTTGCAGAAGGGGCAGGGTCTGTTGGTGAAGTCGGTCATGCCTTGGCTGTGCTCATGTTGTTTACAGAAAGTCGGTTGCGGTCCTGCAATCCTGGCGTAAATGCCGCCGGGTTGGATGCGGTTTGCGCGGGGCGGCCTCGGCAACCGAACCGATCCGGGACGGGATGCGCGTGCACGATCCATCCGCTGGTTCGGTGTGGTGCCGAAGTGCGATCTGGCGATCAGACATCATGTTGTCCTCCCCTTTTTTCAAGCCGAGTTTAACTCATGCGGACAACATGCCGCCCGCTCTGGCAGGCTTGCGCTGCGGCACGTTCGACGCGGATTTTCAGTGGCGATGCAGACAGCGCCGATGTATGCCGGCGCGGCAAATGCGGCTGTGAGTCTGCCTGCGCCGGCCCCGGCCAGGGTCAGCGCATGAGGACTCGGGTGAGCGTCAAAGCCCGCAGCGACGCGGGATGCGGCACCTGACGGCCCTCAGGCCATGCGCTGGCGGCGTGTCCATGGAAAAACATAAGTATTTGATTCATCAAGCATTCCGGATCGCTTCGCGTTGCCGGACATGAGGGGAGATGAATTTCCTCTTGTCTACCCGGTGCTGGATTCAGGTAATGTATCGATTCCTGGCATCGAGAAATCGGGTACCGGCCCGCCAGGCACGGAAATTGGGGCATTGCCAGCAAGGGAGGTATTCCACAATAATCTGCACCGGGGTTTCCCACTCAAACACCATTGGAGCTTTTAAACATGAACAGAAAAGAACTCGTCGACGCACTGGCTGCACAAACCGAATCCACCAAGGCTGATGCCGAGCGCAATGTTGCCGCGATGATCGACATCATCTCGACCACCCTGAAAAAGGGCGACTCGCTGACGCTGGTCGGCTTCGGCACGTTCGAAGTGCGCAAGCGCGCTGCCCGTACCGGCCGNNACATTCAAGCCGGGCGCAACCCTGAAGGGCCTGGTCAACGGCACCAAGAAGAAGTAAATCTGCGTCCGTCTTCCCGGACACGGGAAGACCGAACCGGGCGCCGTCTCGACAGACCGCCCGGTGTAACCCCCCTCGAAACCCTCCGCGCTGAAAAGCGATCCGCAGCCCGCGATTTTCTTCGCGCGCAGCGTTCCAGATTCCTTCTGATTTATCCGCCCCCCCCCCCGCAAGGGAGGTTCCGCTCGCCTGCTGGCGCGCCGATGTGCAATGACGCCCTGGCCGCAGGGAAATTTTCGCCGTGCGCTTTCGGAGTCCGCCCCCGCCCGTGCCGCCCCGGATCAGCGCCCCTGCCGACTCAGGGGGTTTGCGTGAACGCAGCGCGCATCCACCCTAGCGGGTGGCACTTCCATGTTCTATCTTTCACGAATCACATCACCCGGATTCCCGAAACGCCGCGACCGGGCGCATGGCGCAGAGGCTGCCACGCGTGGCGCCGGATTAGACGAGCCGGCCTGGCCGCGTGTCCGCCCGGCATTTCGCAAAAGCGATACCTCATACCTGGGCGTATCTGGCTCCGTAACCAACGAGAGGAGACTGACATGATCAAGCACGCATTTCGTTTTTCCCTGCATCGGCTGGCGATGGCGGTGTCGGCCGTCGCGGCGCTGGGCATGACGGCCCTGCCCGCTGCGACCCGGGCCGACGAGACCAGCTGTTCCCCCTTCACCCCGCTGATCATGGGGC
>DDYQ01000179.1 GCA_002348005.1 Desulfobacteraceae bacterium UBA2230
ATGAAGTTGTCGATCATGGAGCGGGTGCCCCTCATTCTGTTCGACACCGAAGGCGAGAAAGGCTATTGGGACGGCATGCGCCGTCAAATCGCCACCATGGTGCGCCACCAGCGGGCACCCAGCTGGATCGAGGAGTATATCGTCATAACCGATGACCCGGCGGTCGTGACGGATGTTTTCCGCCGCCGCCTGCACCTGTTCTAGGCGTCCGCATTTTCGGCGCGCCTGTGAGGAGAGAACGTGCCGTCCCCCCCTTACTGCATTCCGCTTCATCTGGGTCAGGCCCTGGTCCAGACAGCCCGCAGAACCCTCCTGGAACGCTTCGGTCTCGAGTTGGAAACCGCAGAGGGAAAGTCCCTGGACGCCCTGCTGAAGCATCCGGTCCTGCAGGTAAAAGCCGGAACATTCGTTACGCTGAAAATCGGAGGCCGGTTGCGCGGTTGCATCGGCAGCCTGGTCGGTCATGAATGCGTGATCCAGAGCGTGAAGACCAATGCGGTCAACGCGGCATTCCACGATCCGCGCTTTCCGCCGCTGCGCGAGCAAGAACTGGCCGATGTGCGTATCGAAGTGAGCGTGCTGACCCCTGCGCAACCCTTGCATTATGAAAATCCCGAGGAGTTGACCGCCAAACTGCGCCCCCATGTCGATGGTGTAATCCTGCGCAAGGGATATTGCAGCGCGACATTTTTGCCTCAGGTATGGGAGCAGCTGACGCAACCGGAAAATTTTCTGAGCCACCTGTGCATGAAAGCCGGCCTGGGCGCCGGGGCCTGGCGCAGCAGCAGGCTGGATGTGGAGATTTACCAGGTTCAATGTTTCGAAGAACCAGTGTGAAGCGAAAAGAAGGCCGGCGCCGAACGTGAGTTGCGGCGCCGGTTCGCGGGGTGTAGCATTCGGGTCAGTGCATCCCGAGGTAGGCTGCTGACCTGACCCGGGGTATGGGGGCTGCCGGCCGACCGGACCGCGAATGCTGGGGGTGAAACGCGGAGGCCGTCCGGCAGGTGGAACACAGCGATGGGTTGCTGTCAAGAAGCCCACAGCAATTGTCGTACCACTTGTTTAATAATTTGATTTTATAGAAAGAAAAGATTTTGAAAGGCAATACCGCTTCCGATACGGTTACGCTGCACGGGCTTCGATTACGAATTTTGCACCTGTGCCAGTTGGCCGGGCCACTTTAACCTTCGAATTCTCAAGGAGAAAAAAATGTCCTCATCCGAACTGCTCGTTACCGTCCATGATGACCATGTGGCCGAAATCACACTGAATCGGCCGGAGCATATGAATACCTTCAACACGCCCCTGGCCCAGGCGCTGGATCAGGCACTGGTACGCCTGGAGGCAGATCCTCAGGTCCGCGTGATCGTCATCGGCGGGGCGGGAAAAGCATTCTGCGCGGGCATCGACATCAAAGAGTTTCCCGGCAAGCAGGCCATGCAATATCGGGCCTGGATCGAGTGCATGGAGCGGCCCCTGGTCACCTTGAGCCGCATGCGCAAACCGGTCATCGCCAGGGTGCAGGGCGTGGCCGTCGCCAATGGGATGGGCCTGGCAACCGCCGCCGATTTGACCATCGCCGCCGACAACGCCAAGTTTGGTTTGACCGCCATCAAGGTGGGGCTCAACTGCGTCGGTCCGGTGATCCCCGTCGCCCGCTGCATCGGCCGCAAAAAGGCGTTGGAACTGCTTTTGTACGGTGAGTTGATCAAGGCTCCCGAGGCGATGGCCATGGGTCTGGTCAACCGCATCGTGGCGCCGGATCAGTTGGCCGACGAGACGCATCGCTGGGCGCGGCTGCTGGCCGAGAAAAGCCCGCTGGCCGTTCAAATCGCCAAGAGCGCTTTTTACACGGCCGAAGATTTGCCCTATGAAAAGGCATTCAGCTACATGAATGAAGCGTTCACGCGGCTTTGCACCACGGCCGATGCGCAGGAGGGCATCAGCGCTTTCTTCGAGCGGCGCAATCCGGTCTGGCAGGAAAAGTAACTCCTGATCAACCGTTGATGCCGGGCATGGCTAAATGGCGCGCAACGCGTTCCGCAGGCGCAATGTAAGTCGAGGGACAGCCGTTCCGGGTACCGGCACCCCGTCCCTGTCGTCGGAAACTCACGCCCGGACCTGGGCACGGCATTATGGCAGGTAATCGGCTCTTGCCGGCGAGAATACCTCTATGGCCACGCAGGGCAGAAGCGCCAGCGCCGCATGGGGCGTATCGGCCGGTATGCACCAGCTGTCACCCGCCTCCGCCGTGTGGGTTTCCGTCCCGATCGTCAACTGCAGTCGTCCGGCTACCAGGTAGCCGATCTGTTCGTAAGGATGGTGGTGCTCCGGTATGCGGCTGTTCATGTCAATCGCGAACTGCGCCAGGAGGGTGCGTTCTCCCCAGGAAAGGGTCTTCAGGTCGATTCCGGGCAACAGGTGTTTGGTAGCGGCTGTGGAATTGGAGGTGAACACCGAACTTCCTTTCGTTGCGTCGCTCATCAGAGCGCCGTGTTGCGGATTACGACAACAGGATGCGCGCCATCTCGGCGAAACCATGGCCGCCTTCTTCCTGCGTGATCCAGTGCGGCGGGGTGTCCATACGATCGATAAAGTTGCGCACATTGGCAACGCCGACCGAATGCTCGAAAAAGGCGAACATCGGCGCGTCGTTGGGTGAATCGCCGATGAACAGGACCGAGCGGCCGACCGCCTCCAGTTCGACCTTGAAATGGTCGCGAAACAACAGTCGGGTCATGGATAACTTGTCGTACTGGCCGAACCAGCCGTTGACATGGATGGAGCTGATCTTGGCCTGCGCCCCGGCGTCCCGGAAGCAGCGGACAATCTGTTCTATCCGATCGGGCGGCAGCGCGGGGACATCTTCGCAGAAGTCGATGGCCAGGTCGGCCAGGCGGAAAGATTGATCGGAGGCTACGGCCGCTCCGGGGATCTGTTTCAGAATGGCGGCTTTGATGCCATCCAATGCCCTGCGATCATTTTCCCGTTCGGGCGCTTCTTTGATGTAGCGCCGTATCATCTTTTTGCGCGCACGGTCATAATGGAAATAAAAGGCGCCGTTTTCACCGACCACGGCTTCCACCGGCCACATTCGGGCGATATGGTCGCACCAGCCGGCCGGGCGGCCGGTAATGGGAATTACTTTATAACCGGCACCTTCGAGTTGTTCCATCGCCAGAAAAGCTTCACCGACCAGCCTTCCCTGACAGGTGAGCGTATCGTCGATGTCGGTCAGGATGAACCGGATGGCGTTTCTATCCTCCGGGGACAAGTGGGTGATCGGCTGCATCCGGATTGCCTATCGCACTCCCCTTTTTTTGTAAACATGTTGACGGGCTTAAAATCCATTTTTATTATTCTGGCCATCCCATCCGGTGCCAGGACCAGGCCGCAACCGAAGCACATCGTTGTTGTCTTTTCAGACGATTCATGTATAAAAAACGGCGTCGCTGAATTGATGAAGGATCATTTCATTGGAAAATCTCGATGGATAACGCAATGGAAGTGAACATGCCGAAACGAAGGGCGCTTTTCGTTTTGGTTCAGTTTTTCACCTTGGTGCGTATTCCGGTTGCGATCGGCATGGTGGTTCTGCTGCTCTACTCGCAACGTTTGAGTTTCGGGGTGATCTTTCTCGGCGCATGTTTGATCGGCGTCATCGAATTATCGGATCTGCTCGATGGTATGATTGCAAGGCGCTACGGCTTTGTGACCGAATGGGGGGCCATGCTCGATCCCTTCTCGGACAGCATCTCCCGGCTTCTCATTTATTGGGGGCTCTCCATGGCCGGCCTGGCCCTCCCCCTGGTGCCGCTCACCATGGCCCTGCGCGATATCACGGTCGCTTACTGCCGCATCACCATGTCGCGATTCGGCAAAACCGTTTCGGCCAAACGCAGCGGCAAAATCAAGGCAATCGTCCAGGGTGTGGGAGCCATCGTGCTCCTTGTCGGTCCCTTGTACTGGCCGTATATCGGCAAATGGACCGTGGTGGCGTTCTCCTGGCTGATCATTACCGTAACCGGCGTTTCGGTGGTCGAATATGCGGCCGGCGCCGTTTCCGCCGCGCGGCAGCGCAAACACTGAAAGATAAAAGTTGGAACGAAAATCTTCAGTCCCGCCACGGTCCGATTCAAGCCGCTGGACGCTGCACTTCAACCACGTGAACTGGAAAACGACCCCTTACCTGTATATTCACAACCTTCCCAGAAGCCCTCGATAGTCGTCCAGTCCGCGATCCAGTTCGCGGCACTTCGGCAGATGGCGTTCCAGTTCACTCCAGAACTGCGGGCCGTGGTTTTTGATGCGCGTGTGAACCAGCTCGTGCAGCAGGACATAGTCCATCAATTCCGATGGCAAACGTACCAGATTGATATTGAGACTGATGTTATTGCGCATCGAACAGGTTCCCCAGCGGGTTCTCTGATTGCGTATGCTGACACGTCGATAGAGGAAGCCGTGACGGGCCGCCAGGGCCGCCAGACGCTCCTGAAGCCGGCGCCGGGCCTTGGGGAGGTTGATCGGGACAGCGCACAGAAGTTCGGCCTTGCGGACGGTTTCGAGCAACTCCTGCTGCCGGTCGCGGATCCACTCGGATTTGGAATGAGCGAATTGCGCAGCCAGTTCGAAAGGAATTCCGCGGGGGACCGCCACGCGAATTCTTCCCCCAGGTCTCACCGTAAGGTGGATGCGGCGGGCCCGAATGCTGCGCTCCAGCAGGACTTCTCCCACTTTTTCAAGCCGAATGATTTTTCGATCCATGCGGTTCGTTTAGCAAAAAGAACCCCGGAACGAAAATATTCCGGGGTTCTGAGGACCTTTTTGCGAAAGGTTTAGAGGAATCGATACTGAACGCCCAGCGCCACGCCCCATACATCTTTTTCCAGCTCGGTTCCGGCCGGTGAGCGGCTCGAGGAGGCGTTCGTCTCTTCCGAATCGTACCATACGCGCAGCCCGCCAAAGGAAATCTGCCAGCGCTCGGTGGGGCTGAAAACCACGCCGGCGGCAATGGTATTGGCATCCAGCTCGGGGGCCTCGACCAGCAGATTCTCCGGGGGCATACCGCGGATATCCGTGTACAGGTATCCTAAGCTGGCCTTCCATTGCGGCGAAAAGGTGTATTCGAAAGCGATGCCGGCATCGTAGCTGTTGCCTGCATTTTCGAAGCGCACCTCTTCCAGGTTAGCGTCGCTTTCGAGGTACAAGGTGTAATTGACCTCCACGCGCAGTTTGGGCGTGAACCTGTAAGAGGCGCCCAAAGCGATGAGACCCGGCAGATCCTCGCGCTGCTTATCTCCGTCTCCCCAGCCCAGAGAGTTGGTGATCGATTGCCCGGGCGAATTATCCGTATCCACATCGGACTCAAAGTCCAGTTCGGTTCTGGAAAAGTAGGTGATGCCCAGGTTCAGGTTCTCTGTGGGGGTTATGTTGGCGCCCAGAAAGTAGCCCCATCCGGTTGCGGTGCGTTCGAGGTCGACCTCCAGATCGGTTGCGAAGCCGCCGGCCGCAAGGCCCTGGAGTATCGCGGCCTGAGTCGGCCCGGGAAGCGCGGGATTGGGGGCCAGGCTGGCCCGGCCTTTGAAATTCTGTTCGGCGTCGATGTAGCGCACGCCCGCGGCCAGCGACAGCATTTCATTGACTTTAAACGCCCCGCCCAGCGTATAACCGATCTGAACGCTGTCCGCCTCCATGCTCATGTTGGTGACACCGGTAAAAAAGTTGGGTATCGCGCCTCCCGTCATGCCGAGAATCGCCTGATTATAATTAAAGTTGAAAATGTTACCCAGTGCGACCGTACGGGCGTTGCCGTCGGAATAGTCGACTTCCCCGCCGCCGGCAGGAATCGTCACGCTGAAAAAGGTGGACCATCTATCCTGTTTATACACCGCGAATAAGCCGGGAATGATGGAGGGCTCGTCCGATTCGAATTCGCCGTAGCCCGGAACCGTGTTGCTGTAATCCTTCTGCAGATAGATGACGTCGGCTTTTGTATAAAACCCGTTTTCGAGCTTCATCACGCCGGCCGGATTGAACACCGCGATGTCGGCCGCATCCGTTGCGGCATTGCGGTTCAGCGTTCGGATGTAGTCCGCACTCTGGTTCTGTCTGTTGATAATGCCGCCGGCGTTCACCGTCGCCGCCCCCATGCATAACAGACCCACGACACAACCCACCACCCAGATCTTCTTCATGCCCTTCCTCCTCCTGAGATAAGATAAAGCGTTTCAGAAACGATCCGCAAACAACCGCCCGCTTGCCGCTCCGACGAAGCCAAACCCTTATTCGTAGTAGATCTTCTGCTGGTAAATTTGTGCCTATTTATTGTGGAATGATTCAGTATGTCAAGATGTCTTCAACATGTCAATTGCTTCCTGGCAGACTGTTAGCAACAAATAAATTTGTC
>DDYQ01000026.1 GCA_002348005.1 Desulfobacteraceae bacterium UBA2230
CCCTTGACGTTCATGGTGGGGCCGCCCGAGGGCTGGCGCAGTGCGCCGCCCACGCTGACGCCGCGTTTGCCCAGGCCTTCGATCAAGCCCAGGGAGGTCGTGCTCTTGCCTTCCCCCAACGGGGTGGGCGTGATGGCGGTAATTTCGATGTACTTGCCATCCGGCTTTCCCTTGAGCCGTTCGGCGATCTTCAAAAAGTCCAGCTTCGAAAGCCGACCCATGGGGAGCATCTCTTCGGGATGCAGTCCCAGCTTCTCGCGCCATTGCTCGGGCATGGGCATGTTTTTCTCGGCTTCTTCGGAAATCTGCCAATCGGCCATCTTTGTCGCATCGTACGGCATAGTCCAACCTCCCTTTAATTGCTTTTGTGTGGTGTATTATAAAGCGGTTCGCTGATGAATCCCGGTCGCTATCAGATCGTCCGCGGAAACACCCATCCATGGATGGTCATACTAAATCAATATGTTACGAGGTATTCCAAAGTGCGATGCAAGCCTCATAGCATGCCGGTCGCCATCTTGGCAAGATCATTCGACGGGTGGCGCGGGGGCAGCCGGCGCCGACCGGGTCCGGCCGGTTCAAGCGTTCGGCGCAGCGGTGACGAGAGCGTTTTGACGGGTGAGGCGGGCATACAGCCCCTGCCGGGCCATCAATTCGTCATGCGAGCCGGCTTCGGCCACCCGACCATTGCGCATCACCACGATGCGGTCGGCCATGCGGGCGGTGGAGAGGCGATGGGCGACCATCAGGCTGGTACGGCCGCGCAATAGGTTCTGCAGCGCGGTGTGGATGGCGGCTTCGGTCTGCGAATCGATGTAGGAAGTGGCTTCATCCAGCAGAATGAGCTGGGGTTCGCGCGCCAGGGCGCGGGCGATGGCGATCAGTTGGCGTTCGCCGCTGGACAGGTTGCCGCCGCCTTTGACCAGCTGGGTGTCCAGACCTTGCGGCAGGCGGGCAATCAGATCGCGGCAATTGGCTGCGTCGAGGATGCGATCGACCTGTTCGGGATCGCGGGCCACATGCGGTGGAAAGATGTTCTGGCGCAAAGTCCCCGTGAACAGAATCGGGTCCTGGGGAACCAGCGCCAGCATGCCGCGCAGCGCATCCAGCGGCCAGTGCCGCAGATCCATCCCGTTGATCAGCACCTGCCCGGCGGCCGGGTCGTAGAAGCGCAAAATCAAATTGATGAGGCTGGTCTTGCCGGCGCCGGTAGGGCCGACCACGGCGACGGTCTGACCTCGCCGGACATCCAAACTGACATCCCGCAGCACCATTTCACCCGGTACATAGCCGAAAGAGACCTGATCCAGGACCAGATCGTCCAGTTCCGCAGGGGTGGCGGACACATTCTCCTGCACGGCCGGAAGCTGGGGCAGGCGGTGGTCCTGGTCGAGGAGTTTGAAAATACGTTCGGCCGACGCCATGGCGTTCTGCATGATATTGTAGTTTTCGGCCAGGTCCCGGATCGGCCGGAAAAACATCCGGATGTAGGAAACCGCGGCCACCAGGGCCCCCAGGCTGATGGCACCCGTCATAGACTGCAGGCCGCCATAGAAGATCAGCGCGGCGGTGGCCGTGATCCCCATCACTTCGACCACCGGCATGAAAATGGCAAAAATGTGGATCTGGCGCATTCCCAGACGGTAGTTTTCGGCGTTCAGGCTGGCGAAATGGTCGTAGTTGCCCTGCTCGCGGCCGAAGGACTGGATCGTGCGGATGCCCTCGATCGTCTCACCCATGCGGCCGTTGATCTCGGCCACCTTGACGCGCAACGCGCGGAAGACATCGCGGGCCATGCCGGAGAAGCGCACTGCGGCCCAGAGGACCACCGGCAGCACACCCAGGCCGGCCAGCGCCATGCGCCAGTCCAGGATGAACAGGATAGCGGCGATGCCCGCCAGAAGGAAAAAATCCTTGAACACCATGGCGATAAAAGTCGTGAAGAGTTCGTGCATGTTCTGCACATCGTTGGTCGTCCGCGTCACCAGGCGCGCCACCGGCTGTCTCGCGAAAAAAGCCATATTCTGCCGCTGGACGTGGTCGTATAGCTGCGTGCGCAGATCGTGCATCACTTTATGGCCGGTGTATTCCATGATCATGCGCTGGCAGAAAGTCAGGGCGAAGTCGGCCGCCACCACGCCCAGAAACAGGGCCACCACGGTGGCAAGACCGGAGAGATCGGCGCGGCGAAGCACCGCAAGATCCTCCCGGGGCAGCAGGCGAAGATTTTCGAAAGCAATGGTGGCCCGGTCCCCCTGGACCTGAAAAAGATCGGGGTGGCGTTCCACGATCGCCCGAAGGTGCGGGGTTCCGAGATCTACGCTCAGCGGACGCTCCTGCTGAACGGACGCGCCCTCGACGTCCTCTCCGCTCTGTCCGGGGACAATGTAGCGGTCGATTGCGATCTTGGTGAAATAGGGCAGCGCCAGTTCCACCAGGGTGATCCCGATCACCAGCGCGACCGAAAGCGCCAGCAGTCGGCGATAGGGACGTAGAAACGGGAGCAGGCGCCTGAGCAGACGTAGATCGTAGGCCTTGCCCAGACGATCTTCTTCGGCGTAGCCGTAATCAAAGCGCATCTTCAAGCTCCTGCAGGGCGTGCACGCGGGCATAATAGCCCTGACCGCCGATCAGTTGAGCGTGGGTCCCGGACTCCTTCACCCGTCCCTGATCCAGGCTGGCGATCCAGTCGGCAGGCCGCACAGCGGCCAGGCGGTGCGAGACGATTATAATGGTTTTGTCGCCGATCATACGCCGTATCGCCGCCACAATGCGCCCTCCTGTTTCGGTATCCACCTGGCTGATGGGGTCGTCGAGCAGCAGAATGGGGGCATCCAGCAGCATGGCGCGCGCCAGGGCGATGCGCTGTTTCTGCCCGCCTGACAACAAAATGCCTCTTTCGCCCACCACCGTGTCGAGACCGGCCGGCAGCTCCGCCAGCGTGGTTTCGAGCGCCGCATCGGCGATCACCTGCTTCAATCGCCGGTCGTCACAGTCCCCCGCGCAGCCGAAACTGAGGTTGTCGCGGATGGTTCCGGCAAAGAGGAAGGGCTCCTGGGGCACATAGGCGATCTTGCTGCGCAGGTCGGAAAGCGCCAGATCGCGGATATCATGTCCATCGAGGGTGATGCGGCCCTCGGAAACATCGTACAGACGTGGAACGAGGCTCAGCAGCGTGCTTTTGCCGCTGCCCGGCGGGCCGACGATGCCGACCGCCTGACCGGGTGCCACATGCAAACGGACACGCTCCAGTATCTTCCGGTCCGCGGGACCATATGAAAAGGAGACCGCTTCGAAGACGATTTCCCCCCGCGTGTGCGGCAGCGCTCGTGGCACAGGCCGCTCGCGGACCGTCGGCTGCTGTTCCAGAATACGCTTCAGGCGTTCCAGCGAGGCACCGCCGCGCTGGATCAGGTTGGTCACCCAGCCAAGGGCCATCATCGGCCAGGTCAACAGGTTCAGGTAGCTGATGAAGGCCACGAAATCGCCCGGCGTGATTTCCGCCAGAATAGCGCGCCGGCCACCAAGTCCCAGCACAATGGCCAGGCTGAGATTGGTCAGCAGCAGCATCAGCGGAAAAAAGACGCTGGTGACTCCCACCAGCCGGATATTTTCGTCCACATAGCGCTGTGAGGCCGATCCAACGGCTTCGGCAGCCTCTTTCTCGCCGGCATGCGCCTTGATCATGCGGATGCCGGCAATCCGCTCACGCACCATTTCGGTCAGATCGGCGAAGGTCGACTGCACGGTCTGATAGCGCTGGTGCATGCGTCGCCCCAGAAAGCGCGTGCAGATCACAATCAGCGGCATGGGGATCAGTACATACAGGGTCAGGGTCACATGGATATACAGCATGAAAGCGATCGCCGCCGCCCCTAACACCACGGCGTCGTTGAAGGCCACCAGTCCCATGCCGGCAGCCATGCGCACCTGGTTGATATCATTGCTGGCATGGGCCATCAGATCGCCGGTCGGGGTCCGGTCGAAGTAGTCGGCCGAGAGTGTTTGCAGGTGGGCCATCAGACGGTTGCGCAAGGCCTCTTCCAGACGCCGTGCCATGCCCAGCAGCGAACGCCGCCACGCGTAGCGGAATGCACCGATCAGCACCGCCAGGAGGATGATCAGGGCTGCCTGTCGACCCAGCGAAGCGGCATCCGCGCGCAAAACCGTCAGATCATCGACGGCCCACTTGATCACACGGGGGATCATCAACTGCAGCAGATCCACCGTGATCAACGCCAGCAGGCCGAAAACGATGTGCCTCCAGTAGGCGCTCAGATAGGGTTTGATCAAATCGGCGGCTTTCATGCCGGCGTTTTTCTTCACCTTTATGCTGCAACCTTTCTTTCGAGCGTTCGGGCGGATCGACGTCTTGCGGAGCCGTCAAGATTCAGGCGATACCATAAGACGGGCCGCCATTATGGTCAACTCCTTGTTTTGGCTTTAATTTCAACACATCCTCGCATTGACTTTCAGGTGAGCGGTTGTTAAAAGGTGCCCATGGACTCCGGCAAAATTGTTGAATTCATCGACAGCCAGAAGATCGTCTGCGCGGTCGTGCTCGAAAACAAGAACATGCGGCTCCGACTCCTGACCGAGAACAACCGCGAGGTCAAGTTGTCGGTCGGCCGCCTGGCGCACAGCTGCGAACGGGTTCTGGACGTCTCCGCCAAACGCGAGAAGCTGGTCTCGCAGCTCAAGGAGATAGCGGGTTACCGCCGGAGCCTGAGCGAGCAGATCGATGTGCACACCCTGTGGGAAATTCTGCGCGACGAGCAGACCTGGATCGATCTGCCCACCATGACCGGTCTCTGTTTCTCGGACGGCGTCGACGGCGATCATGAATCGGCGGTTTTGCGCGCCTTTTTCAACGATCGACTCTACTTTAAGCTCAGCGGCGATGGGTTCTGGCCGCAGCCGGCCGAAAAGGTCGAAGAGATGAACACCCGGCGCGCGGCTGAGGAGCAGCGCCAGCGGATGGTGGATCAAGGCGCCCAATGGGTGCAGAAAGTGCTCAAAGGCCAGTCGGCCCCCATGCCTTCCGAAGGCCAGGCCATCATCGACATTCTGGCCTCCTATTTTCTGTTTGAAAAGGAGAGCCCCCACCGCGATGCAGCCCGCGAGATCCTCAAGAAAGCCGGGACGGCATCGTCCAATTCGATTTTCAGTTTCCTGATCAAGATCGGGGTATGGCACCCGGATGAAAATCTGGAACTTCTGCGCAATGCGATTCCGGTCGACATCCCCGATGCGGTGACCGCACGCGCCGAGGCCATCTGCGCGCTGGCCGGAGTTCCCGAGGGCCGTCGCGACCTGCGGCACCTGGCGGCCATTACCATCGACGGACCGGATACGCTCGATTTTGACGATGCCTTGAGCCTCGGCATCGAGCAGGACCATCTTCTGGTCGGAATCCACATCACCGACGTGGGGCACTTTATCCATCGCGACGATGCGGTGGATCAGGAAGCGCGCGGACGGGTGAGTTCAATCTACATGCCCGATCAGAAGGTTCCCATGCTGCCGACCTGCCTTTCCGAGCAGGTTTGCAGCCTCAAGGCCGAAGCCACCCGGCCGGCCATCAGCACCCTGATCCGGATGACCCCGCAGGCCGAAATCCGCGAGGTCGAAATCGTTCCCAGCCTGATCCGGGTGCACCGGCAGCTGACCTACCGTCAGGCCGACGAAATGATCGAAAGCGACGGAGAACTGGCCGCGCTGCTGGCCGTTGCCAGGCAGTATCGCAGCCGGCGCCTGGACAATGGTGCCTTGCTGATCGAAATTCCCGAAATCGTCATCGGCCTGAGCCCCGAGGGCGATCCCCTGGTGACCCGACTGGAGCGCGAGAGCCCCGGGCGGCTGCTGGTTTCCGAACTCATGATCCTGGCCAACGACATGGCGGCGCGCAGGCTGAGCGAAAAGTCCCTGCCGGCCATTTTCCGCTCCCAGCCCGAACCGCGCGAACGATTGTACAATCGCGACGAGGGCACTCTCTTTCAGAACTGGATGCAGCGCAAGCTGATCAACCGCTTCATTCTCGGTACCCAGCCCGAGCCGCACGCGGGTCTTGGCCTGCCGGCCTATGTGACCTGCACCTCGCCTATCCGCAAATACACCGACTTGATCACGCAGCGCCAGTTGCGTGCAACCCTGGGGCTGGAGCCCGCTTACACTCAAGCCGAAATGGAGGCGCTGATCGCCGCTCTGGAAGAACCCATGGGCCTGGTGGCGCGCACCCAGCATCGCCGCTACCGTTACTGGCTGCTGAAGTATCTGGAAGGTCAGATCGGCCGCAAGGAGCAGGCCATCTACCTGGGTCGGCAGCGCCGGGGGCAGACCGTTCTGATGCCGGCCTACATGCTGGAATGCCCCTTGACCGGTGCCGACAACATCGCCTTGAAGCCCGAGGATCAGTTCCAGGTGACGCTGCAGCATGTCAATGCGCGCAACGATGTGATCAGCGTCTGCTGGGGATAGGCCCCGAACCGCCGCGCGTGCAGGTCGCGGCACCCGAACCCGATGCTGAAAATTTCCAACAACGTATCCCTTCCGCTGAACGAAATCGAGATCAGCGCCGTACGCGCACAGGGCGCCGGCGGTCAGAACGTGAACAAGGTGGCCAGCGCCGTGCACCTGCGTTTCGACATCCAGGCCTCTTCGTTGCCGGAATTCTATAAGATCCGCCTGCTGAGGCGGTCCGACCGCAGGATCACCAAAGAGGGGGTCATTATCCTCAAGGCCCAGCAGTTTCGCACCCAGGAGCAGAATCGTGCGGCGGCATTCGAACGCCTGCGCGAATTGATCCGCAGCGCGGCGGTCGTTGCCAAAAAGCGGGTTCCTACCCGTCCGGGAAGCACCGCCCGGCGGAAGCGGCTGGATTCCAAAATCCAGCGCGGCCGGGTGAAAAGCCTGCGCAAGAAGATCCAGCCCGAATAAGCCGCCCTGACGGTCTTACTAAATGGGCCTTGCCGAAGTCTTTAATTCCTGCGAAACAGAAAAAAACAACCTTCCACGGAAGAGAGGCATTATGGCAAGATATGAGTGTCCCTGCGGGTACGTTTACGATCCGGCTGAAGGCGATGCGGAACGAAATATCCCCATCGGCACGCCATTTGAGGACCTTCCCGATGATTGGGTCTGCCCCTTGTGCGGTGCGGAAAAAGAGTATTTCGAACGGCTCGAGGATTGAAGCGGCCGCGTAACGGGCTGCCGCGGCCGGCATGGTCTTTATGGGCGTTTCTTCGCCGCCGGCATCGGGTCTGCATAACGTCGCCGGCCCAGGGTCATTGATAAAACAACGTCGGAAGCCAAAGGGTCAGCGGCGGCCAAAAGCAGGCGATCAAAAGCGCCAGTAAGGCTGCACTGACCAGCGGCATGGCGGCCCGCGAAACTTGTCCGAGGGGTACGCCGGAAATGCCGCAGCTCACGAAAAGGCAGATCCCGACCGGCGGTGTCAGCATGCCGACGGCCAGATTGATGACCATGAGAACGCCGAACTGGACCGGCTCCACACCCATCTGGGGCGCGAGCACGGCCAGCACGGGCACGAGAAGGATCAAGGCGGCCGTGGTTTCCATGACGCAGCCCACGACCAGCAGGCCGATCATCACCAGCAGCAAAAGCCCCCAATCGGGAAATCCCAGGCCCATCATGGCCGCACCCAGCAATTGGCTTGTCTGCTTCATCGCCACCAGCCAGGTGAAAACCTTGGCCATGGCGATGATGAACA
>DDYQ01000201.1 GCA_002348005.1 Desulfobacteraceae bacterium UBA2230
TGGTGGCCATGCCGACCAGGCCGGTGATCCACATCCAGAAGAGGGCGCCAGGCCCGCCGGTGGCAATGGCGGTCGCCACACCGGCGATATTGCCCGTGCCCACCGTGGCCGAAAGGGCGGTCATCAAGGCTTGAAAATGGGTGATGTCGCCCGGTTGATCCGTTTTTTCTTTTCTTCTGATCAATGCCAGCCACAACGCGTGCCCCAATTTGCGGAACTGCAGCCCGCGCAGCGCAATGGTAAGATAGAACCCGGTGCCAACCAGAAAAATCATCATCGGAGGACCCCACGCGAAGGCGGCAATATCGGCTACGAGTGCTTCTATTTGCTCATGCATCGGAGGACTCCTGATATATGAATCGAGGCGCCATGATCCTCGGCATACGATCGGAGCTCAGGCAGCCGTTCATGGAACAATGATGCTGACACGGATTTCGGGCATCGGTTTCCGCCATGAACGCCGTTCGTCGATCGTTTGACAGCTCATCGAGAATTGCCGGGAGAGTTTCGGACACAAGGGACAGAAGAGGTGAGATTAGGAGGGTTGCACAGAACTACTCGGCATTGCGGAAATAACGTTGCGGGTCGTTTACCAGCATTTGCCGCTGCTCCTCCAGCGCCTGGATCTGACCCGATCGCATGCCCTGGGAATAGGTCGGACTGACCGCGCGGCGGCGAAGTTGCTGGATTTGATACTCCAGCCGCTGTCGTTCATAGCGGACTTTTTCGTCCAACTGGTCCTTGCGATTCAGTTGCTCCCGAGCCGATTGCCGTTCGATTGCGCGCCTGCTGTCATTTTCCATTTGGGCGGCTTGGTCCTGATACTCTTCGACCATCTGGTCGTAGGCGCGGCGCCGTGGCTTTGATCCTTCGCAGGGCAGGGTAGACGTCCGGGTTTCGATTTTAAAAGTTTGTCCCACCCCTTTGGGCGGCGGAAGGTTGCTGAAATGTTTGATCCCCTGATCGTCAATCCACATGTAAATCGTATCGGCCGGCAAAGGATCCGCCGCCAGCAGCAGAGATGCCGCCAGAAAGCCTGCAATCAGGAATCGGGTAGCGATATATTTGGCCATTTTTCTCTCCTCGTTTGGAGTTGATCTTAGCCAATATAACACCCGTCAAGGTGATGTCACTTGGTGCGGGTTATCTTGAGCGGCTGCGGTTGGTGATCGATCGGCGCGAGGCGATTGGCCCCTCGGTCAGCCAAGTGAGTTTTCAGATTCGTGATCGGGCGGCTGAGAAGGCGGGGAATCGGAATGGTCCACGGCGAACGCTTCGATGATTCCGATCAGATCTTCTGCCCGGAATGGTTTGGAAATAAAGGCATCTGCGCCGAGCTGTCGGGCACGCTGTTCAAGGGCGGGGTTACCTGCGGTGATGACCACTTTTTTCTGGGGCATCTGGGCTTTGATGTGTTCGAGCAACTCAAATCCGTTCATCTCGGGCAGACTGGCATCCGCGATGACAATATCCACCTGATGAGGTTCCTTCTGCATAAACCGCCATGCGCCCAGTCCGCTGTCGCAGACCCGGATCCGGCGATCCATGCTGTATTCGATGGCATGAACGGCGAAATCGCGAACCAGCGAGTCGTCGTCCACTACCATGATATTGACCGGCTTCAGGTGCATGCAGGACCCGCTTCAGGCCACCTTGAATAAAAGGATCGGGTCGGAAGCCTCGTATCCCAGGCTGCGGCAAATGATTTCCAGATTCTCGCGCATCGCGGTTTTACGTTGTTCCCCCATGGGAAATCCCTTCGCCACCGCTTTGATCATAACAGCCAGAAGTTTGACGCGCTGATAAAAGACGACGTCAAGTCCGCCTGACGCTGCCGGAACCTCTTCAGCAGTAAAGCCGGCGGTCAACCCCCCGATGTCAACACATTCTGATTCCACATGACGCGCATTTTCCAGCATTGCCTGGCGCCGAAACTCCCCAACCGGACATCCGTCCAGATACGCTTTGGCCATAATCAGCAGCAGCCGCAGTCGCGCGTCGAAAATATCGTCGATGTCCATCTCGCGGGCTTCAGGCGGAGGAGAGCCAAAACGCAGCATATTTTGTTTCCTAAAGGTTATTAGCTTGCTTGACTGGAAGCGCGCAGAGTGAGAATGCTATCCTTTTATCGTGTAACCGGGTGTAAGTCAACACGCCGTAAGAAAAGAGTGGGGCCAGGTGCGGGAACGTGACGGGTCGGAAGCAATCAGCGCCGTGACGCTTACAGGAACAAGCCGGGTTAATACAAACACACGCTTCTGATGTTGACTTTCAAATCACAGACGGCACAGGAGACACAGGGGGATAAATATGTATTCTTCCCCGATGATGTCTGTATCTCCGTGCCGTCCGGGTACTTAGGATTCAGCTCGATTATTTGAAAGATGCCAGAGAGTCGATGAAACAGCCACCGCCGCCTCCACCGCCGCCGCTGCCGCCTCCGGAACCATCGAGATTAGAGGTGTTCTTCATTGAGCCGTAGGCTCCCATACTGACGATTGTGCCATTGGCGACACCGTCCAAATCACCGGTCCCGCCATCCTGCACCTGCAGCACGATGGACCTGCGGTCGGCCGAAAAGGTGCTGGACTGGCTATAGTCTTCATACCCCTCGGACATTGAAAACGCGACCCATTGGCGGCCCTGGGGAATGGCACTCGAGAAATGGAGCGTCACCTCGGCCACATCGCCTTCATTGAGCGTCATCAATTTAAAACCGATAAGGCCGATGGGGAGCTCCAGCGCACTGGTGTAAGGAGTCACCAAGGTGCCGTTGTCCACGGCCTGTACGGCACTCAAGGAGACGACGGAGGCGCTGTTGGCCACATCCACGGCCACCTTGACATCACCCCGGATCGACCGCAGGCATTTCATTTTCGGCTGTGACTGATCGTTCTGGCCGTTGCCGTCCAGATCCATAGGCTCATCGATTTCCTCTGCATCCGGTATGCCATCGGCATCCTCATCGGCCGCCCATACCGCTGTGCCAAAGGTGGCCGAGCCGGGACCGGACTCGACTTGGTTTTGGTTTTGATGTCGTGCTTGCCACGTATAGCTGGTGGTTTCATCCAAAATGAGCGGTGGCAACGTCAGGTGGGTCAAAAAGAAATGGCTGGTCAGATTGAATACGGCAAGTTCGTCCGCTGTGCGGAAAATCTGCCACTGCGTGCCCGCATGATAATCGCCTGGATCAGGATCGTGGAAAGGCGAGGTGGTGAAGTCAGGTGTCAATATCACATTCTGGGAGGCCGCCGCAGGGCTGACGATTTCCGGAGCAGCGGGAGGGTTCGGGTCAAAATAGAAGAGTACCTCATTGGAATCGCCGCTTTCGCGGCCGTCTGCATCATGTGCCCGCACAATGAAATAATAGGGTGTGTTTTCATCCAGGGAGGTCAGGGAGCACTGCAGGACGTTCCCTTCCCAGGCCGGGCGCCCAAAGGAATAGGATTCGCCTTCCTGGCGCATGAAAAGGCGATAGCCGTATGCACCTGTGCTTCCATCCCAGGCCAGCGTCACCCCGCACGTCGCCGAGGCGTGTACAGGGTTCCAAAACAAACCTCCCAGGCTAAAGAAGAGGATTAAAACTGTCGTTGAGACTGTCTGCGCAAGTCGGGGATTTTTTATTCTGAGTGTCAATGATCACACCTATTTGAGGTTGAGCGCCTTCCGAAACTGCCAGCGGGCCCGGAAGACGCGGGTTTCAGTACAAGAACCGACAGCCACACCAGTTTGCCGCCCGCAGGAACGGTCGATTCGTGGATCTCTCCCGCCATTCGCAATGCCTGTCTGCAAGCAGCATGCCTAAGGTCAGGATCTATGAAATACACAGCATTTCGGTGGGATCTACGGTGTAGACCCCATATCGGTTCGTTGACGGTTACACTTTTTGCCGGAAAGTACCATTTTTTACCGGTTCGGGTCGGGGGGATCCCGCCGCCTGCGGCCGCCGGCGGAAAGCTGGTGCAGACCAGACGCCAATCGGACCCGCTGTCCTTATTCAACTGCGCCCGTTGCAGGATGTTTCGTTTACTTGATCGGATAATTTTGCTACCTTGCCGGATCAGGTGCGCCGCAGAGCCGCTCCTGCATTGCGAACGGCCAGGACACCACGTGCAAACCCTGTTTGGAAGTATGTTGAATGGATCCCAGTTATGGAATCACCGGCAAGCTGTTGACATGGTTTTTTGTTATCGTGACCATTTTTTATGGAACGATATTGATGCTCTATCTAAACTTTCAGGATGTTGTGCACATTTCCGAGCAGATCGTAGGCAAAAATTACGCCATTTCGGATCATTCCAAAAAAATGCTCGAGAACCTGCTCAGCATGGAAGAGAACGAGAAAAAATACAGGCTGCTGCAAAAACAGGACTATCTCGAATTTTTCAGCAATGCGCGCCTGGAATTCGAAGCCAGTTTATTGAAGATCCTGAACCTGGAAGGCAGCACCCTTTCCCCTCAATGGCAGGCAGTATACGATGCCTATCGTCAGTATGTCGATGCCAAGGGTGCTTCACCCGATGGTTCGAAGTCACTCTCGGAAGACATCCGCATTCCTGAAAAGGTGATCAATGAGTGGATCGAACGCATATCGGCCGCCCGATTTGAAAATCAGATCGAAGTGGAGCAGGTTACCCGGGATCTCAACCGGCGTGCGCGCACATCGATCCAGAATGCCCTGATCGGCTTGGGCATATCCAGCCTGGTGGGGCTATTGGGCGTCGTCTATCTGGCCTATTCCATGATTCGTCCGCTCAAGGAGTTGATGAGGGGCATCCGTTCGATCTCGAAGGATCGCAACAGTGAGCCGGTCCAGATCCACTCTCACGATGAACTGGGTGAGCTGGCGATGGCATTCAATGAAATGTCAGAACGATTGCGCCAGGAAGAGCGTCTGCGTTCCGATTTCATTTCAATGTTGAGCCACGAGATCCGCACGCCGCTGACCTCTATCCGCGAGTCGGTGAACATGGTCAGTGAGGAGGTCATGGGCCCGATTACCCCCCGGCAACATAAGTTCCTGCAGATCGCGGGTTCCGAGATCGGTCGGATTTGTGATTTGCTCAATCATCTCATGCAGGCGTCGCGTTTGGAGCCGGGCGCACTCAAACTGCACTACCAGGCCGTGGACAGTTATGCTCTGGTGGCAGCCTGTATCGAACGATTGAAGCCTTCGGCGGAAGCCAAACAGATCCAGTTGACTTCTGAAATACGACCGGAAACACCCGACGTGTATGCGGATCCGCAATATCTGCAACAGGTTTTTCTGAACCTGCTCGGCAATGCCATTAAATTTTCCGATCCGCATTCACGGGTATGGGTCCGAGCCGGCCGATCGGACAAGCGCGACATGCTCAATTTTATGGTGGTGGATAACGGACCGGGCATTCTGGAAGAAGATCAGGCCAAATTGTTCAATAAATTTTACCGGGCGCCGGCGGTGCGCGAGCATCTGGATGGCGTCGGGCTGGGGCTGAGCATTACCAAAAACATTATCGAGGCTCATGCCGGAACCATTTGGGTGGAGAGCCGGGTGGGGCACGGGAGCACCTTCATTTTTACCCTGCCCATCGCCGTGACTCATCCGGCTGTGGCCAGAGTCGCCGGTTAGCGGGGATTGAGACTTAAATTGGTGTGAAAAGCGAGTGCGCAGGGAAGCCGCGCCACGTACCGGAATTAGGCCGCAAACGTATGTAGAAGCTTACCGGACGGGTTTTTTTCAGATATTGTATTGCGCAACAATCAGGGGTTGATATACAAGGAGCTGATTGCGAGCCTGTTAACCGTGTGGAGGCCTATGCCATTGTCCAGGTCCTTAGTAACCGGCATTCTGGTAGGACTGCTGCTGACCGGTACAGTGGGTTGCCGGCGACTGGTAATACACCAGGAAGCGTATTCGGCACCCAAACCCTCCACCGAGGTACTCGATTATCAACAGGCGATCACTTTCTATCACGAGGGCAACTATAAGGCCGCCGGCCAATGTTTTAACGCCATTCACGGGACAACTCCCGATTCGAACATGCAGCGGATGGCGCTTTACGGCCTGGCATGTTCCCGATTGATGGCTGCCGAGACCGCCGAAGAGTACCAGAAAGGCTTGCAGCTTTGGAATCAGTGGGTCGAAGATGCGTTTGTGGATGCCCATAGCGAAACGCCGCTGCTGATGGTTCCGCTGCTCAGGGAAAAAACCTTTTTCGGCACCATTCCCTTGACCGGTCCGGTGCCAAATGAAATACAGGAAAGCAAAATTGTTCCTGCCTGGCAGCTTGTTAAAACGCGCCAGGAGATGGAAAATCTCAAGCAACAACTGGATGAGTCCGATCGCGCCAAGAAAAATGCTCAGAAGAAGATAGCCGCGCTCGAGAAGGAAATTGAAGAATTGAAGAGCCAGATCAAGGCACTGGAAACCATCGACCAGAAGATGCAGAAGAAGAAAAGTGCCATTCCATCGGCCAATTGAGAGCTAGGATGATAGCCATGTTCAAATCGGATCAGGAAACCAACGCGATTCTGATCGTAGATGACGATCCGCATGTTCTTGATGTGTTAGAGGCACGCCTGCAGTCAGCCGGTTTTCAGATTTTTAAAGCCAATAATGGACCGGACGCCCTCAAACTGCTGAAGGATAACCCGGTTGATTTGATGATCTCCGATATGAAAATGCCCACCATGAGCGGTATGGAGGTGTTGACCCGGGCGCGGGGCATTCAGCCGGGATTGCCGGTCATTTTTCTGACTGCCTATGGCTCGATTCCTGATGCCGTAAAGGCGGTCAGGGCGGGGGCGGTGGATTATCTGGCCAAGCCTTTCGATGGCCGCGAACTGGTACAGAAACTGCGAAAGGTTCTGGAGGATCACCCGCGGTTGGACGCCATTCGGGATGATGAATCGGTGATCGGTGACATCGACACCGCGGTCAGTCCTAAAATGAAAACGCTCTACTCGATGGTGCGACGCGTGGCCAAGAGCAGCGTGAACGTGCTCATTCTCGGCGAAAGCGGCGTCGGAAAAGAACGAATTGCCAGGCTGGTTCACCAGCTCAGCCCGCGGGCCCAGAAGCCTTTCGTGGTCGTGGACTGCGGCAGCACGCCGGCCGGGCTTTTGGAAAGCGAACTCTTCGGTCACGTAAAGGGCGCTTTCACGCATGCGGTCAATGATAAGAAGGGGCTCATCGAATCCGCCGACAAGGGGACCCTTTTCCTGGACGAGATCGGCAACATTTCGCCTGAAATGCAAGTCCGGCTTTTGCGCTTTCTGGAGGATCGCAAAATCAGGCGTATCGGCGATCTTAAGGAAAACGCTGTCGATTGCCGGGTGATCGCAGCCACCAATTCCGATCTGGTCGAAGAGATCAAGAAAGGGCGTTTTCGCGAGGATCTTTATTATCGGCTACGGGTTGTCACTGTGACGATTCCCCGCCTTCGCGAGCGCAAGGAAGATATCACGGCGCTGGCCTGGACTTTCGTCCATAATTATGCCCGTAACCATGGTACCCGGCCGGTGAAAATACCGCCGCAGACAATGGAGTTCCTGCTGGAATACCCCTGGCCGGGCAATGTGCGCGAGTTAAAAAACGCCATTGAGGCAGGTATCGTCCTGAGCCATGACCACATGCTGAAACCCGAAGACATGCAGCTTTCGGGAATATTGCTCCGGGAGGAAAGTGCCCCCGGCGCTGATGGCAAAAACTCCTTTTCTCTGGAAGAAACCGAACGCAGCACCATTATTCGGGCCCTGAAGCAGGCCGGCGGCGTTCAAAAAGAGGCCGCCAAGCTCTTGGGCATCAGTCGCCGGGCGATTCATTACAAAATTAAAAAGTACGAGATCAATTCCAGTGGGTTACGGGCCCGCAACAATTGCGGGCCGTAACGTCGACGGGCGAACGGGCTCCTTATGCTCGCCGGCTGCCAGACACCGGCGGTACACCGATGAAAGGAGCTGTTAATGGAAACACTTCTGGTCTTCTTGGCGATAGCAGGGCTGTGGTTTTTGCTGCAATCCTACGTTCTGCCTAAGCTGGGAATTTCGACCTGAATGCGGAATGCATGTCAGGTGACACGCAAAGAACCGAATGACGGATCAAAACGGCCCTCCGAAAAAAGTTGATCAGGATTACGAGTTGATCCAGGCGATTCAGGCCGGTCAAAAAGATTTATTTCCGGAGTTGATACAGCGCTATGAACAGGCGCTGTATAATTTCGGGTTGAAGATGTGTGGCCAATCCAGCGATGCCGAAGACATTGTCCAGGATACATTCCTTAATGTTTTCAAATACATTCAGGATTTCCGCTACGAAACCAAATTTAAAAACTGGCTGTATCGCATCGCGACCAGCGCCTGCATCAAGAAACGACGCCGATCAAAATTCGCTCCCGAGCGTGAGTTGTCGCTCGAAGAATTTCTGCCGGCCGACGAAAGCGCCGTCGAGCATGAAGTCCCCCCCTGGGCGGCCCTGCCACTGGAGCGTCTGCTCAACGAGGAACTGGGGCGGGTGTTGAGAAAGGCAATATTGGAACTGCCCGAAAACTATCGGGTGGTACTGGTGTTAAGGGATATCGAAGATTTTTCTACGGAAGAGGCCGCCCAGATTCTTGGAATCACACCCTCCAATGTGAAGGTTCGACTTCACCGGGCGCGGCTTTTCGTTAGAAACCAACTCAAGGCCTATTACCAGGATGAGTAAGCTGAAACACAATACCAAACAATGCGCGGCCCTGCTGGCCGTACTGTCCGATTACATCAACAATGAATTGGACAGCGAGGGGCGGCAGCTCCTTGAAGCGCATCTCAAGGACTGTTGCCCCTGTCAGGTGTGCCTCTCCACCTTGCGCCGGACGGTTGAACTGTGCCGACAGTTCAAAGCCGCCCCCCTGCCAACCGGTTTCTCGAACCGCTTGCGAAGCTTTCTACAACGCACGGGTTGAAGCACGTCAACGGTTTTTGCCAGCATCGGCTGCGGCCAGGCACGGCTTGCTGCCTGCTGGGTGATACCGCGCCGCGCGTTGAGAATCGCCAGCCCGCGCAACTCAATGTAATCCGTTCGAGGCCTTCAACGGTCAGTTAGATTGTTTTGATCGTCAGCGGCTTCGCCGGCATCTGGCGATTGGCCGCTTCAAGATGTTCCCGCCCGGCGATCACGGCGATGCCGGTCTGTTCATTTGCCAGGAAATAGCGGTCAATGACCTCGCTGACCCGTTCGCGATCGACCGCCAGCAGGTTTTTCTTGAATTCCAGGCGGGCATCATCGTCCAATCCCACAATTGAGCGGGCGAAAGCCTTGCGGGCGGCAGGGCCCGACGGATCGGGCTTGTCGATTTCGGAACACACTTGCAAAATCGCTTCTTTCACATCCTCGGNNTGCCCCTTGAGAACGAATTCGGCCGCGCCTGTGAATACCTGCATGGTGCGCGTCACATGAGGATCGCGGTAGGAGGCCATGCTGAACAGGCCGGTTTCGGTGCTGTACAGGGCGAATCCGCCGTAGGCGCCCCCTTTTTCACGAATTTCACGGTGCAGATAAAGCGCGCGCAGCAGCTTTGCGACAACCGCCAAGGCCGGAGCGTCAGGATGTCCCAGGGACACAGTGGGTTGTGTCTGGGCCACGAATGCCACGGCGGACGAGGTGCTCCACCCTTCGAAGGGCATGCCGGGCTGGACCTCGAAGGGTGCCGGCTGCAATCGTGGCTGAAAAGAATGACGCTCGAATTGGGAGAGCGCCCGACTGGCGCGGATGCGGTCCACAGCCGCGGCCACGGTCGGCGGTTCACCGATCGCCGCCATCACCCAGTTGGAAGGCTGAAAAAGGGCTGCGGAGATCGCCGACAGGGTTTGGGACAAATCATCAAGCCGGCGATCGTCCAGCTTGCGATTGAATTCGCGCATCGTGCGGATCTGGTGTACTCCGCCCCACATCTCCGCAAGGGCGCTGGCCGGTGAAAAGGTGCGTGCCGAAAGCGAAATCGCCAAACGGTGTCCGCTTTGCAGGATCATGGTTTCCAGGCCGGCCACATATTCTCCCAGCAATTGTTTCAATCGCGATCGATCGCCAAAGTCGGCTTCGGCAATCATCTCTTCGATGATCGCCAGAGTCGACTCCACGTTGCGCGCCAGGCATTTGGCGTTCAACGAAACCATGGGCAGGCAACCCCCGGACTGATCGTACAGCATGCGGGCCTGGCCGCTCATTTTAAAGCCTCCCGTGAACGCATCGATGCGCTGCGCCATGGCCGAGTAGTCGTAGCGCGAGGTTCCGATCTTGGAGAAGGCATAGCAGAAGAACGGCACCCAGGGCAGCAGCGCTTCGGGCACGGGGCCCGCGGCCGAAGCACCGCTGAAATAAAAGATACCCGAGGTTGGCTGATCATAGCGCCACAACGGCAGTTGGGCGTCGACCTTGGAGGGCGCATAGGTGGCGATCTCGGGCGGAATGTCCGAGAGCGCCAGGGTGGGCAGACAGCCGACATCCTCCTTATGCTCCTGCAGTTTTTGCAGCTGCTGGCTATCTTCTTCTATTTTGCGGTGTTCGTCAGGAGTCAGGCCGCCTTCACGTTCTTTTAACTCCTTCCAGAGGCGTGCTTCTTCTTCGCTCGATTTGTTTTGATCCGGGGCAAGCAGCAGCCGCACGCGATGGCGATTCTCAAGAAAATAGAACTGAAGGCGCTGTTCCAGAAACGGGCCTTTATCGATTTCGGCGCGCAGCCGCGCCATATCGGCATCCAGCTGCAAAATGCGCTCCGGATCGCCGCCGTGCAGCCAGCTTCCGATCAGGCCCATCAACAGTTTGAGGCCGTAAGGGTAGGGGGAGTTGGTGACCTCCTTGCGGTGAAATTCGATCTGGTGAATGGCCGATGCGATCAACTGGGGGTCGATACGCTGGTCGACCAGTCGCTTAAGTACGTCCAGAATGATTTTCTGAACGGCCTCTCCCGCATTCTCTTCCGTATCCTTCAGCCCGCAGGCGAAAAAGGTATCTCGGTTGTCGGCGTCATAACCGGTCGCATCGCTTAAGGCGCTGCCCAATCCAGAGTCCATCAACGCTTTGCGCAAAGGGGATCCGGCATTGCCGAGCAGGATCTGCTCCAGGACGCTGAGTACCAGGACTTCAAATGTGTCCCGGATATCGCAGGTGAGCCATGCCAGACTGATCTGCGACTTTCGCCGTGAATCATCGTCGGCGGAGAGCGGGTAGGTGTAACGGGCGGTGCGGGGGGCCTCCCAGCGGGGTTGAGCAGGCACATCGGTGTGCGGCTCGATGCGCGAGAAGCGACTCATGATCTTGTCGGCGGTGAACGCGAGGTGTGCATCCAGCGGCATATTGCCGTAAGAATAAAAGTAGGCGTTGCTGGGGTGATAATGGCGCTCATGAAAGGATCTGAGCTGCTCATAGGTCAAGCGCGGAATAACCGCCGGATCGCCACCTGAATTGTTGCTGTAAGTGGTGTCCGGATAGAGGGCATTGAGCAGCGACCTGCCCATGATCTGGTCGGGAGAAGACATGGCACCTTTCATCTCATTGTAAACCACGCCTTTGTACAGCAGCCTGCGGCCGTTGGTGCTTTCGAACTCCAACCGATGCCCCTCCTGTTTAAAACTCAGCTCGTGCAGTAGGGGGAAAAACGTGGCGTCCAGATAGACGTCCATCAAGTTGTAGAAATCCTTCTTATTCTGGGTGACGAAGGGATACATGGTCCAGTCTGAACTGGTAAAGGCGTTCATGAAGGTGCTCAGGCTTCTTTTGAGCATGGAGAAGAAGGGATCGCGTACCGGGTAGGAGCGGGAGCCGCATAGAACCGTGTGCTCCAAAATATGGGCCACGCCGGTGGAGTCTTTGGGAACAGTTTTGAAAGTGACGCCGAATGCATTCTCCTGGTCGGGCCGGCTGATATGAAGGTGGCGTGCACCGGTGGCCTCGTGGATCAGGCGGTAGAAAACCGCGTTGATCTCCGGCAGCGGGGCAATGCGTTCGATCCGGTAACCATGAAGTGTTTGCCCCACGGACAAAGCATCATTGTAGGTATCCTCTATCGGCATGTGAATACTCCTCGGGTATAAGGGACATGCGCGACCGCCGGCGCTCGGATCATCCGTGATCGCTTGTACCATCATAATCGTCCACAACGGTTATGCAACTGGATTGGATGCCGCCGGCATGTAAATCCCACGGCTTTTGCGCTCCAGGCGCCCCAGTTTGTAAAGCCTGAAGATAATATTGCGCAATTTTTTTTCGCTGAAGCCGGTTTGCTGTTGGATTTCGGCCAGTCCAAGTCCGTCTGGATGGCCTTGAACGACCTGCAGCACGGTATCGGCAGCTGAAACCGGATTTTGCCGGTTGACCGGTTTGTCGGCCGCCCCGCGCCGGGAGCGACCCTGGCCCGTGCTGGCGATCAGGCGTTCGATGCGGTCCAGACGCTCGTTCAGACGGTCAATGTCGCGTTTGGTGGGGATGTCGTAGGTGTGCATGAAGAATTTGACCATTGCATCGAAGCTCACCGATTTGCCTTTGCGTTTTGCCATCCTCTACCTCCAGAGGAACGATCGCCGGCGGGGAAATGCCGATTAGGGTGTAAGCGATGAAAAAGATTCAATATACCGAAAACTACTAATGAATTGGGGCCTAAAAGTCAACAATAGGCGCAACAACCGTCAATCGGCCGCGCTGCGGCGGCGATCTTCGTTCGACGAATGGTGAAGCAACTCCCGTCAGCAGCCGGATTGAATTCAGGGTTGGCCTGTGGTAGCCTCGGCGCCCTTGGAAAGGTTCAATGCCATGACATCGCCCAAGACGCTTTTAGACGCCTGGAATTTGAAAGCCCGCAAGGAACTCGGACAGAATTTTCTCAGGGAACCGGCTACGGCCGACCGGATCGTCGATCAGGCGGAAGTCGGCCCTGGCGATGACGTCCTGGAAATCGGCGCCGGCCTGGGTATTCTGACGATCGCCGCCGCCCGAAAAGCACGCA
>DDYQ01000175.1 GCA_002348005.1 Desulfobacteraceae bacterium UBA2230
CCGATTTTCAGGACGACATGCTGGATGTGCTCGATCAAATGGAGTTCGACATCATCGAAATAGACAAGACGGTGCGCGCCCTCAATCGACCGGTCATCATCATCACCTCCAATGCCAAGAAAGATCTCTCCGACCCCTTCCTGGGCCGCTGCAATTTTCACCATATCGCCTTTCCCGAACCGGCGATGATGCGCCGGATCATCGGCGTGCATTTTCTGCATATCGATGAAAGGCTGGTCAGCGGGGCGCTGGATGCTTTCTACCGCCTGCGCAAACTGGAGGGCATCGAAAAACGACCGGCCACGCGCGAGCTGATCAACTGGCTGCGGGCCCTGCAGAGCGATCCGGACGTCACCCCCGGCCGCCTGGAAAAGAACGATCTGCCGTTTCTGGGCGTCCTGTTCAAGAAAAGCCAGGACTTTCAAGTGGCCGCGCAGCAGACCCAGCGGCGCGGGCGCTTTTAGCCTGCGCCGACGGACGAAGCCATGTTCATCGACTTTTTTTACCGACTGCGGGACCACGGCGTGCCGGCCACGCCGACCGCCTTCCTGACCTTGCACCGGGCGCTGGCGCTGGGGCTGGTGGATTCCCTTGAGGCCTTCTACACCACTGCGCGCGCCGTGCTGGTCAAGAGCGAACGCCATTTCGACCTCTTCGACCAGGTCTTCGCCCATCATTTCGAGGGCGTCGAACTGCCCGCGGCCGAAGGCTTGGAACTCGACGACTTCGCCCGCGCGCTCCTGGATCAGTGGCTGCAGGACCCTAAAAGCGTGTCCGCGGCCCTGGGGGTCGACCCCGATGCACTTTCGCGTCTTTCGCCCGACGCCCTGATCGAGTACTTCAAGGAGCGCCTNNGAAGGGCCGCCACCAGGGCGGCAGCCGCTGGATCGGCACGGGGGGCACCTCGCCGGTGGGCCACTCCGGCCGTCACCCGGGGGGCATGCGCGTGGGCGGCGTATCGCGCAATCGATCGGCCGTCAAAGTGGCCCTGGAGCGGCGTTACAAGGATTACTCCCTGGAGGGCCCCCTGACGCGCGCCATGGTGGGCGAGGCGCTGAAACGGCTGCGCCACCTGCGGCCCGAAGGCCCCCGGGACCAGGTCAACGTGGACGCCACCGTTTACCGCACCATGAAGAACGCGGGCGAGATCGAGATCGTTTTCGAGCGCAGCCTCAAGGACCGCCTCAAAGTCTGTCTGGCGGTGGACAACGGCGGCTGGTCCATGGACCCCTACATCCCCCTGGTGCAGACCCTTTTCGACTATGCGCGCGCCCAGTTCAAGGAGCTGCGCACCTACTTTTTCCACAACACGATCTACGAGACCCTCTGGCAGGACGCGGCGCGCTATCGCCAGCCGGTGCGACTGAACGACCTGGCCCGCCGCGATCCGGAGACGCGCTTCGTGGTCGTGGGCGACGCCAGCATGGCACCCTACGAACTGATGGCCCAGGACGGCTCGGTCTACGTCACCGAGCGCAGCGGCAGGCCCAGCATCGCCTGCCTGCGCTTCATCGCCGAGACCTTCCGCCACGCCGTCTGGCTCAACCCGGTGCCGCGCGCCCAGTGGCGCTACACCCGCACCATCGGGGCGATCGCCGATATTTTTCCGATGTTCGAACTGACGGTCGACGGGCTGGAGCAGGCGGTGAAGTGGATGATGCGGAAATAGGTTGTGTTTTCAGCGCCGCGGTGGTCTGAACGGCGGTGGCGGAAAAACAAAAGGCAGGGGTTTAAACCTGCCTTTTTCCGAACATTCATGCACTTAACGATGTTATCGCTTGATGAACCGTTTGCGGCCGAATCCGGCCAGACCGACCAGGCCCACGCCCAGCAGCAGCATGGTGGCCGGTTCGGGTACCGGTGTCGATGCTCCGTAAAGACTCACATGTGAAATGGCGCCCTGATTTGGCCAGAAGCCTGAGAGTATAAGGTCTTCTGTGCCGTTCCAACCCTTGGCTTCTTTGACCAGCAGGTACATCAGCGGACCGACGATGTCACCACCACCTGTATATGCGATGTTCGCTCCCGATGGATCGCTGGAAGTTTTAAGGAAGGTGGTTTCATAGCTGCCCGCCGCCAGAGCACACAGCAACAGCATCAATGTTAAAATCAACTTTCTATTCATATTCCTTTTTCCCGTGTGGATGTAAATGGGAAATATTTCCTAATCCCTGTCATTGGCGGAAAGCAAACTTAGTGCCACACGCGTTCAGATAAATTACCTTTTTAGTCAGAGGGTTGAATTTGGACTGGCAAATGCTGAGGGTAAACGCCTACCTAATTATTGTGTATACATTTGCACATTCGGAAAAAAAGTACACAGACGGACGCTTCGGACGGTTTTCAACCGGCTTGTCCGGTCTTGCGAGGCATGCTATTCAAAAGTTGCCCACTTCGCAGAGTTAATGAGAATTTTGGCGGTTTTGCCGGAGCGGCGTGTAACATTGGCGCCCCTTGCAGCTCTTTCTCGATGATTCGGCCATAACGCAGCGCCCGGCGAACACCGATGCTGCCCATCCGTTTATCTGGAGATCCGCCATGACCTTTGTAAGCGTCGTCACGGCCTTGGTCGGGGTGCTGACGGTCTGTTTTTGCACGCTGCCCCCCGGCGCGGCCGCCCGGTCGCCCGAAGCGCTCACCCTTACCGAAGCCATCGAGGCCGCCCTGCGCCGCAATCCGGAGATCGCGGCGGTGCGCTATCAGCTCGCGGCCGCGGAAGCCCAAACCCTGCAGGCGCGCGCCGGGCTGCTGCCGCAGATTGAGGCTTCCGAGGCCTACAGCCGCACGAACAGCCCGTTGTGGGCCTTCGGCACCAGGCTCAACCAGGAAAACATCAGGGCGCAGGATTTCGCGCCGGAGCGCCTGAACGACCCGGAGGCGATCGACAATTACAACACCGCGCTCACGCTGAACTGGAATCTCTTCGACGGCGCAACCCTCATCGGCTGGCGGCAGGCGCGCCGGGCCGAGGGGGCGGCCGCTCTGGATGTGCTGCGCGGCGAGCAGCAGACGATTGCGCGCACGGCCGTGGCCTACATGGGGCTGCTGCTGGCCGCCCAGAGCCGCGATGTGGTGGCCCAGTCGCTCGAGACGGCCCACGCCCACCTGAATGTGGTCGAGGATCGCTTTCGCAGCGGTCTGGTGGTCAAGAGCGACCTGCTGCGCGCTCAGGTGCGCATCGCCGATCTCGCACAGCAAAATCTTCAGGCCGAGAGCCAGGTCAAGGTGGCCGAGGCCATGCTGAAGGCGCTGATGGGGCGTTCGGACGATCGGCCGCTCGATCCGGTCAGCCGGCCGCAGGGCGGGGCGCCGGCCGAAGCGCTGCCAGCCTGGATCGAACGGGCGCTGCAACAGCGCCCGGAACTTCAGCGCTTGCAGGTCCAGGAGGCGGTGGCGCGCCAGGCCGTGGAGCGCGCCCGCGCGGGGCACTGGCCCACCTTGGCCCTGCAAGGCAAATACGAACTCAATTCGCGGGACTTCCCCGGGGACGACGCCCAGAGCTACACAGTGGGCGCCGTGGCCAATCTGAACCTGTACAGCGGCCAGCGCATTTCGGCCGAAGCCGCCGCGGCCAAGGCGCTGCTGGGCAGTGTGCAGAGCCGGCAGCGCGGGCTGGATCTGGAGGTGCAGGTTCAGGTGCAGCGGGCGTACTATCAGGCGCAGAGTGCCTGGAAAAGCATCGAGGTGGCCGCAGCGGCGGTCGACCAGGCCGAGGAAGGCATGCGCATCGTCGCCAACCGCTATCAGAGCGGCCTGCTGACCATCGTCAGTCTGCTGGACGCCCAGGTCGCCCATCAACAGGCGCGCACCCAGCACTTTAAAGCCCTTCACGATTATCACGTGGCCCGCGTTGAACTGGCGCTCGCCGCCGGCGTTATCGATAAAAATCTGGAATAATAAAGCCCATTGCCAGGGAGCCTTGGATGAACGCAAAACAATCGATCATGGTCGGGGTGCTTTCGATGTGGGTGGTCCTGACGGCGTGCGGCGAGAAAATCGATCCCGGCACGACCGCCGCCGGAGACCCGGGCGTCGTCGAGGCGCCGGTCAAAACCGCCGAGGTGACCCAGTCGCCCTTTTTCTATGAAGCCGTGGGCACCGTTTCGGCGCGCACCGCCAGCACGGTGTCCAGCCAGCTGGCCGGAACGGTGATGGCGGTTCACGTGCGCGAGGGCGATGGCGTCCGGGAAGGCGATCTTCTGGTGACACTGGACGAACGCCAGGTGGAGGCCCAGCTCGATCGTGCCGAAGCGGCGCTGCGGGAGGCGCGGCGGGCCGAAACCTCGGCCCTCTCGGCGCTGGCGGCCAGTGAAGCCGCCGCTCAGCTGGCTGAAGCGACCTTCAAGCGCTACCGGCAGTTGCTTGAACAAAATTCGGTCTCGCAGCAGGAATTCGAAGAAATCGAATCACGGCATCTGCAGGCTCAGGCCGGCGCCGCCCAGACAAGGGCCATGCTGGACGCGGCGCGCTCGCGCGTGCAACAGGCCGAAGCGGGGGTGCGCGAGGCCGGCATCGCCAAGAAGGATGCGCTGGTGCGGGCACCTTATGCCGGACGGATCGTCAGGCGCATGATCGAGGTGGGCGACCTGGCGGCGCCCGGCACGCCGTTTTTCATTATCGAGCAGGAAGGCCAGTACTGCGCCGATCTCGTGCTGCCCGAGCGCCACATCCAGGAAATCAGGATCGGCCAGGAGGCAAAGGTCGTGATCAGCGCCCTCGACAACCTGGAGGTGACCGGCCAGGTGGGGCGTATCATTCCTTCGGCGGATGCCGGCAGCCGTTCCTTCGAAATCAAAGTGTCGCTGCCGCAGGGTCTGGACGGACTCAAATCGGGGATGTTCGCGCGGGTCTTCGTGCCTTTCGGCGGAACGGGCCTGCTGCTGGTGCCACAATCGGCTTTGGTGCACGAGGGGCAGCTTACCGGCCTCTACGTGGTCGATGACCGTCAGATCGCCCGTTTCCGGCTGGTGCGGCTGGGCCAGAGCATCGGCGGGCAGCATGTGGTCATCTCCGGCCTTGCGCCGGGACAGCGTTATGTCAGCGACGTGCCGCCGCAGCTCAAAGGCGGCATGCGGGTGGAGAGCAATCGATGAGCCTGCCGATTGGAACCGCGGGAAAAATCGCCCGCTTTTTTATCGATTCCAAGCTGACTCCCCTGATCGTGATCGCCTCCATTCTGCTGGGCCTGGCGGCCGTGGCGGCCTTGCCGCGTGAGGAAGAGCCGCAGANNCGCAGATCATCGTGCCCATGATCGATATCTTCGTGCAGATGCCCGGCGCCAGCGCCCAAGAGGTGGAGCAGCGCATCACCAGTCCCATGGAGAAGCTGTTGTGGGAAATTCCGGGGGTGGAGTATGTGTATACCACCTCCAGTCCGGGGATGAGCATAGCCATCGTCCGCTTTCTGGTGGGCCAGGATGAGGAAAAATCGATCGTACGCCTGCAGTCCAAGCTGATGGCCANNTGATCAAGCCGCGCTACATCGACGATGTGCCCATTCTGGCGCTGACGCTCTGGAGCGCCGAAGCGGACCATTACATGCTGCGCCGTGTGGCGGCCGAGTTGGAGACGGTGGTCAAGCGCGAGCGCAACGTCTCGATCACCGCCCTGATCGGCGGGCGGCCGCGTACCCTGCAGGTTTATTTCGACCCGGTGCGCCTGTCGGCAGTCGGGCTGGACCTGGCGCACGCCGCGCGATTGATTCAGGCCACCAATCAGGAAGCCGATGCCGGCTCCTACCCCAGCGCACAGGGTCAGGTCACCGTTCATGTCGGAGGATTCATCGAAAGCGCCGAAGATCTGCGTCGGGTGGTTCTGGGCAATTTTGCGAACCGGCCGGTTTATCTCGAAGATGTGGCCATCGTGGTCGACGGTCCCTCCGAGCCGGACCAGTATGTCTTCTTCGGAACCGGTCCGGCCTATGCGGCGCATGGCGGAACCGGAGGCACCACCCCGGCCGTCACCCTGACCATCGCCAAGCGCAAGGGCACCAATGCCATCGAAGTGGCCGAGCGCGTGCTGGCGCGGGTCGAACAGGTGCGCGGATCGATTGTTCCGGACGACATCCAGTTGACCGTCACCCGCCATTACGGCGAGACCGCCAAGGAGAAATCGGACGAACTGCTCTTCCACATGGCCATCGCCATCGTCTCGGTGACCCTGCTGATCGGGCTGACGCTGGGCCGCCGCGAGTCAGGGGTGGTGGCCCTGGCCATTCCGGTCACCCTGGCGCTGACCATGGCGGTCTTCTATCTGTACGGCTATACCCTCAACCGCATCAC
>DDYQ01000261.1 GCA_002348005.1 Desulfobacteraceae bacterium UBA2230
GGACGCACCGATGCCGGGGTGCACGCCCTGGGGCAGACGGCCCACTAACACTGCGATACCGCGATCACGCCGCTGGCCTTCCAGAAGGGTCTCAACCGGCTGCTGCCGCCGGACATCGTCATTCGCGAATGCAGCCAGGTACCCCTGGAATTTCATGCCCGTTACGATGTGCGCTCCAAGGCTTACCGCTACACCATCCGCAACCATCCGTTGCCGGCCGCGATCGGCCGCCACTATGCCTGGTGGATCCGAGCCCCCCTGGATGTCGACGCCATGGCGGCGGCCGCAACCCATCTGGTGGGGGAGAAGGATTTCAAGTCCTTCGAGGCAACGGGCAGTCCACGCGCCCACACCGTGCGCTGCGTCAGCCGGGCCGAGGTGCGCCGGGTGGACGGCGACCACATCCATTTCGACATCGAGGCCAACGGTTTCCTGCGTTACATGGTGCGCAACCTCACCGGCACCCTGGTGGCCGCCGGCCTGGGCCAGATCCAGCCCGCGGATATCCCGCAGTTGCTGCACTCCCACGACCGCCGCCTGGCGGCCCCCACCGCACCTGCCCACGGCCTTTGCCTGCTTCGGGTCCTTTATTGAGTTCAGCCCTCAAGTTTTCGTCAGCTGCGGCCGATAAGGACGGGTGCAACCATTCACCCAATCGCGCGAGGTCAGAACATGCAGGAAACCAGCTTTCTGGACAACAAAACCAGCATGGTGGACAATCTCAAGAACATCCCGGTCCTGGAATCCTTCGAAGAGCAGGAGCTCAACCGGCTGCTGGAGATGAGCAAGATCCGCAAGTACAAAGCGGGCGAATGCATCGTCGAGGAGGGCCGATCGGACACCTGGCTCTATTTTCTGATGTATGGAAGGGTCAGGATCAGCAAGAGCGGCAAGGACGTTACCACGATGACCCGCAAGGGCGAGATTTTCGGTGAAATGGGCGCCCTGGACAGTTCCCGCCGTTCGGCGTCGGCGCACGCCCTTACCGATACGGTCTGCCTGGCCACCGATATTTTTTATATTGAAAAACTCACCGGCAATGAACGGGTCGCCTTCGGATATGTATTGTATCGATTGCTGGCCGAAATTCTTTCCCGGCGCCTGCGTCAGACCACCGATGCGCTGATCCAGGCCAAGGGCCGCATCAATCTGAAGTTCTGGTAAGCGGGATTACAAGATGGCGTCGGCGTCCCTGGCAGCCTTCAGATCAGCCACCTTTAGATTGTAAAAGCCAATCACTTCACGCCGGTTGATCATCCCGATCAATCGACCCGGATCCTGCTCCTCGACCACGGGCAGGCTGTCGATGTTCTTGGCGGTAAATTTCCGAAGAACCGAATTGAGGTCTTCACCGGGGGTGGTGGTAATGATTTCAGAAGTCCCGATATCCTTCACGATCACCAGATGTTCGATATCCGGCGCGAACAGAACGCCGCGCACATCGTTGATAGAAAAAATGTTCACCAACCGCCCCCGTTCATCCATCACCGGAAAGTAGTGCTGGCTGGATTCGGCGAAATAGCGTTTAAATTCCACGAAGGGCATATCCTGGGGAATCAGGTGGACCTTCTTGATCAGGTGTACGATATCCTGAATCCGTAAAGATTCCAGTACATCGACAAAGAATTCGCCCTGATGCGCCGGCGAGTCGATTTTTCGCCGGACCTGCCGCCGAAAGATGGTCCAGCGCCGCGATCCCAGGTAGGCGACCGAGCAGACCAGCAGACTGGGGAGCAGTAGATGGTAGGAGTTGGTTATCTCCGAAACGAAAATAATCGTCGAGACGGGCGTCTTCGAAACGGCGGTTACAAATCCGGCCATTCCCACAATCACGAACGACCCCGGATGGGTGACGGTCGCGGGCATCACGGCATGAAAGATCTTCCCCACCACACCGCCGAGAGCACCGCCGATGACCACCGAAGGGCCGAATATTCCGCCGCTGCCTCCCGAACCGATCGAAAAGGAAGTCGTCAATAGTTTGCCCAAAGCGAGGGTCAGCAGGAAAGGGATCGCCAACTCATCGAGAATCGCCATCTGAGCGAACCCGTAGCCTATCGAGAGGCTGTGCGGCCAGTAGAACCCGATCAGACCCGTAATCAATCCGCCGAGCGCCGGCTTGAGCGCATCGGGGATCTTCTCCAGTTTCTGGAAGAGCGCAATCGCCCCGAAAAACAGCTTGATAAAAATAACACTGCCGGCCACCGTGACGAGCGCCAATACCAGATAAGGGCCGAGTTCCAAGGGATTCCGAAAGCTGAAGGCCGGCGATTCGAAAAGGGACCCCCAGCCGAAAACCAGGCAGAAAAGGCAATACGCAACGACAGAGGATATGCCGGCCGGGATGATCACCTCGGATTCGAATTCGGTATCCCGATAGAGGACTTCCGCCGCAAAAAGCGCCCCGGCCAATGGGGCCCGGAAGATGCTGCCGACACCGGCGCCGATGCCCGCGGCCATCATGATGCGCCGATCGTGGATGGATACTTTGAGCTTAGTGGCCAAAAAAGATGCCAGACCCGCGCCGATCTGGGCAATGGGCCCTTCGCGGCCGCCCGACCCACCCGTGGTCAGGGTGATTGCGGAGGCCAGGGTTTTAACGATCGGAACGCGGCCGCGTATGTAACCGTCCTGGTTGTGAAAGGCATCGATGGTTGCATCGGTTCCCGGGCCCTTGGCCTCAGGTGCGAACGTGTAGACCAGCCAGCCGCTGACCAGACCCCCCAAGGCCGGCAGAAGAAGCAGTATCCAGCGGTTGAATTCACGTTGGGTGGGTGCCAGCAGGCGGAGTTCGCCGGCGGGTGCGGGCGGCCGGTACCCGGCCGCAGCGTCCAGGAAATAGTGGATGCCCAGTTCACACAGATAATGGAAAGCGATCGCCCCGAGACCGGCGATGATCCCAATGGCCACGAAGTACAGCGCCCACCGGCCTGCACGGGCAAAATTCAAAACACTTCCATTCCTCAAAGCGGTCAAGCCGGACTTTATGCGGCGACCGATGACCATGTTCAGGCGGCGGACGCCAGTTCCTGGACACCTTTGAGAACCGTATCGAACAACTCCTCGATCTGCTCTTCGTCGATGCACGAAAAGGCCACCCGCAGGTCGTGCTGCCCCAGAGAGATCAACCCCACGCCATGGCGTTCCAGGAGGTGCACGCGCAACGGTTCCGCGGCGACGGTCTTCAGCCGGATGCACATGAAATAACCCGAATTGAAGGGATAGGCCTGCCAGGCATCGGCGTACTTGGGCAGTTCCACCACGGCTTTAACCTTCTGCGCACGCCGTTTTAAAATGGCAAACTTGGCTTCTTTCTCGGCCGGGTTCTCCGGATCCTGCATGGAATGCAGCAAAATCGTCTGCCCCAGGTGGGAGGCATTTGAAATCGTTCCACGCACGCAACCGGCCGTCTTTTTTTCGAGGGCATCGTAGAACGCCGCCGTTTCCTGCCCGCAGGCGGCACCGTAGGTAATAAATCCGACGCGCAGACCCCAGACAAAATGTTCTTTGGTGGCCCCGTCTATCTTGACGGCCAGAAGATTGGGATGCCGGTCGCAGAGCCGCCCGAACAAGGACTCCTTTAGAATATGATCTTCATAGAACAGGCCGAAATAGGCGTCGTCCAGCATGACGATGACATGGGATCCGCTTTCCGCAGCACGGAGTAAAATCTGTTGCATCACCAGCGCTTCGGCTTCGGTGATGGTATAGCCGGTCGGATTCTGCGGAAAATTGAGCAGCACGATGATCTTCTTGTGATTGCGGGCTTCCTTTTGCAGCGCGGCTTCGAACGCTGCAAGGTTATAGCCCCCCCGGTCGTCCAGCAGCGGATAGGTGCTCAGTCGCGCGCGGTGGCGCACGCTGAAAATCATGCTGTAATTGCCCCATGTTTTATCGGGCATCACGATAACGTCGCCGGGATTGACCCACAGATCGGCAAAAACGCTGATTCCGTGAGTGATTCCGCACGTGACGACCGGCAGGCTGATCGGCTTGCCGGCCAGTGAAGGATTCTTGACATAAAGGTCCGACTGCCAACGCTGGCGCAGCTTGGGCAAACCGAATGAAGGTGCGTAGGTCAACGACTCACTGGCCCGAATGCCGCTGATTCCGGCCATGATGCTGTCAAACCGCATGGTATGTCCGGCTTCCTTGGCGATGCCGACTGTGGCGTTGATCCGGTGAGCCTTCTCCTTGGCTTCGGCGCCCTGGGTCAGGATTCCTCTGGGGAAAAAAAGTTCACGTCCGACCTGTGACAGCATTTCAGAAACCTGCGGATTGGCCAGCGAAATCGCCTCGTTGAGCTCATGAGCAAGTGGGTTCATGGTCGTTCCTGTACAATCGAAAGGTGTGAAAGAAAATCTTTGAAGAAACACTGGCGGCGGGGTCCAAACGCCCTTGGGGACTGGACGTCGGCCCACCTTCCCATAAGGCCGACACATATAGAGTGGTCACGGCCGTGTCAAGCCCCAAGCCGATTACCCGCATTCAACGGTATGCACAGGGTAAAAAAAAACCCGCTCCTTGCGGGGAGCGGGTTCCGGTATCGATAGCACCGCTATTTGTTCATGCCTCGCTTGGAAGCTTTGAGCGGATTGATTTTCGCCTTGGAGGTCGCAACGGCGGCCGCAATATGGGTGGCCAGGTTGCATTTGCCGCTTTTCCACTTGACCGCCGGCTCAGGACAGGCGCTGCAATACCACCCTGCTGCTGCAATCTGGGTCGCGCGGTTGCACCCCTTGCAGCTTTCAACGATTTCATGGCACAATCCGCCATTATAGCCGCATCCTTTGGCCGTCATGAAGGCACATTCGTTACCTTTGCGAATCGTTTGACAAATCATGGGTATCATCCCCCTTTCAGATAATAGGATCGTTCGGCGCAAAAAATGGCCAGATGATCTTGCTCTGGCCATTGTTCGCAACGATAACCCGGCAGCGTATAGACGAGAGGCGGTCCGAAGTCAAGCACTTTTATCGACGTTCCGCCCGGTCAGGCGACGGCGGTGATATCGGTCTTTTTTTCCGCTGAATCGTGCTGGTATACGTGGATGTCGCGCTGGGGGAAAGGAATTTTGATGCCATGGGCATCTAAGGCTTTTTTTACATTCTCGATCGTATCGCAGTATACGTTCCAGTAATCCGCAACCTTGACCCACGGTCTCACAACGAAATTGACACTACTTTCCCCCAGCTCCATCAGCGCAATCTGAGGTGGTGGGTCGACCAGAATGCGCGGGTCCTTTGCCAGAACTTCACGCATGATCTGCCTGGCCTTATCGATATCCTCCTCGTATCCGATTCCGATAGACAGGTCGATCCGGCGCGTTCCATTGCACGTCCAGTTGATGATGTTATCGCCGGTGATTTTTGCGTTGGGTACGATAATCGCTTTATTGTCCGGTGTGCGCAGGGTCGTGGTGAAAATTTGAATTTCCTCGACCGTGCCGACCACTCCGGCACCTTCAATGTAGTCGCCAACCCGAAACGGGCGGAAGATGATCATCAGGAAACCGGCAGCGAAGTTCGCCAGCGATCCCTGTAGGGCCAGGCCTACGGCGAGACCGGCGGCACCCAGCACGGCTATGAATGATGTGGTTTGAATTCCCAGCTGGCCCAGAGCGGCCAGAACAAAAAATACGAGAAATGCAAAATAGGTCAGATTGGCGCCAAAACTGCAGACGGTCTCATCGATATTGCTTCGGCGCAAGACCCGCCTGATGATGTTGCGCATTCCCATGGCCGTCCAGCGGCCCAGTACCAGAATGACGGCAGCCGCTATCACTTTTAGCCCGTATATTGTAATCAACTCCCATAGTTTCAATAGAATCAGGCTGAAATCCATCGTCCTCTCCTTTAGCGGTTGGATCGGTGCATGTTGCCAGAAATCACCTGCCGGCTGGAATCGCCCCGACAAGCCACAGCACCTGAAAAACATCACAGTTCCGGCGGTTCGTTCATGCATGTTCAAACGATGTAAAGCGCGGGTCAAAGTGGTACGAGAAGGGTATTGGTGTCAAGGATAAATGTCCCGCGAATCGATTCTGGGGACTGCCGTTTATATTGCTGGTTTGCGCGGATGCTCGATCGTTTCAGTACCGGCCTCGCTGCCCCGGGTACGATGCCGCTTTCGCTACGCCCGGATTCGACTGGGGAATCGGATCCGATCGACTTTATCTGCAGAACAGGCGTGCGGACGCTTCCAGCACGAAGAATCCCGCCTTACGCGAATCGGGAATGGTATTGAACAGCCTTGCATGTGACGGTGGCATGATTTATGGTGGTTCGGTTTTGCTGCATCCGATCAGCCGGAAAAATACCGAGGATTCGACATGATACCAAATCAACTGCACACCAGCACTGCTGTTCCGGAGGATGATCTCGAAGGCTATCGTATCGTGAATGAAGCCGTTGAGGTCCTCAAACTGGAAGCCGACAGTGTCCGCAGACTTTCCGAACGGGTTGACCATCGCTTCGTCAAGATGGTGGAACTGATCTGCCGATCCAAAGGTCGTGTGATCGTCGCCGGAATTGGAAAATCCGGCATTATCGGCCGCAAGCTGGCCGCCACCCTGAACAGCACCGGTACCCGCGCTCTCTACCTGCATCCGGTTGAAGCCATGCACGGTGACCTGGGGATGGTCTGCCCGGATGATATCCTGCTGGCCCTCTCGGCCAGCGGAGAGACCGGTGAACTCAATCTCCTGCTGCCCAATGTCCGCAAACTCGGCTGTCCTATTATTGCCTTTACCGGCAAGGCAGATTCCACCCTCGCCCGGCTCAGCGATATCGTGATCGATGTGCAGGTCGAAAAAGAAGCCTGTCCGCTCGGGTTGGCGCCGACCTGCTCCACCACCGCCATGCTGGCTATGGGCGACGCCCTGGCTGTGGTTCTGATCAATCGAAAACATTTCAAGAGCGCCGATTTTAAACGCTTTCATCCAGGAGGCGCTTTGGGGCAGCGCCTGGCCCGCAACGTGGGTGATATCATGCTGACCGGCCCCGCAATTCCCCACGTAAAAACGGGAACGCCTGTATTAAAAGCCATCGCTGAAATGAACCGTCACAATCTGGGCGTTATTCTCATCCTGAACAAGGGCGGCCTGCTCGGCGGTATCATTACCGACGGAGATATCCGGCGTGCCGTGGCTGCCGGAACGCCGATCCATGAATTGGCGGTGGAGGCGTTGATGACCACCGGGCCCCACCATGCCCGACCCGATACACCGGCTTACGACGCGCTGAACACCATGGAGAAACACCAGATCACCGTCCTGCCGATCATCGACGCCCGCGGCAGAGTCAAAGGCATACTGCATCTGCACGACATACTGGGCAAGGGCGAATTTAAGTTCAACGGTTTGTGATTCCCGCCGCGAGCTGCATCTTGCGACCAGGACAGGAAAACTATGTTGATGGAGATGGACAATATTGAAACCAAGATCATCCGCCTGGGAAATGCCCGGGTCGATTCACCTTTGATCGCCGGATACAACTCACGAAATCAACCCTTTGTGAACGACAGCGACCGTGTACTGATTGAAATCCGGGAGAGAGAAACACAGGAGCGGCTGAAACGCGGCGAAACCCTGAGCTCCTTCGAACTGGCCGGTCCCCGCCAGAAGATCTATTTCGATCCCAGCAAATTGCGCTGTGCCGTGGTGACCTGCGGCGGATTGTGTCCCGGCCTCAATGACATCATCCGTTCGGTCGTGCTGGAGTTGTACCATCATTACGGTGTGCGCAATATTTACGGCATACGATACGGGCTTCAAGGATTCATTCCGCGCTATGGCCACGAGGTGATCGAATTGAAGCCCTCCCGCGTGACCAGCATCATGGACATGGGCGGCTCTATTCTGGGATCATCGCGCGGCCCCCAGGATATCAATGAAATTGTCGACAGCCTGGAGCGAATGAACATCGGGATTCTCTTCATGGTGGGCGGCGATGGAACCATCCGTGCGGCCGTTGCCATTTCCGATGCGATTTTGGAGCGCGGGCTGAAAATCAGTGTGGTCGGCATCCCCAAAACCATTGATAACGATATCTACCTGGTATCCCAATCCTTTGGCTTCGATACCGCCGTCGATGTTTCCACGCAGGCCATCACCGGTGCCCACAATGAAGCCCAAGGCTATCCCAATGGCATCGGGCTGATCAAGCTGATGGGGCGCCACTCGGGCTTTATCGCCGCCACCGCAGCTCTGGCGCAGCAGGACGTCAACTTTGTATTGATTCCGGAAGTCGATTTCGACCTCGACGGACCTGAAGGCTTTCTCACGGCACTGGAGAAACGATTGGCCACACGCGGCCACGCGGTGATCATCGTCGCCGAAGGTGCAGGTCAACACTTTTTCGAAAACACCCCTGAAGAGCGCGACGAATCGGGCAACATCCGGCTCAAGGACATCGGCATATTCCTGAAGAATCGTATCATCCAGCACTTTAAGGGGCGCGGCATCGAGATCAACATCAAATATATCGATCCCAGCTACATGATCCGCAGTTTGCCGGCCAATGCAAATGACAGCGTCTTCTGCGGATTCCTGGGGCGTTCGGCGGTGCACGCCGGCATGGCCGGAAAAACCAAGCTGATCATATCGCGCTGGAACAATCACTTCGTGCATGTTCCCATGGAGGCGTCGGTCGGAAAACGCAAGCAAGTGGCGCCGGATGGCGAACTTTGGTCGGCCGTTCTGGAAGCCACCGGCCAGGGGCTACTTAAAGTGGGCGGTGAGACTTAGCAGGCTGTTGCATCGGCATGGACGCTGAGGCGAAATTGTTTCAACAACCGCTACGCCCCGGCCAGTAAGCGGCTCAGCACCTGGGCGTGTTTGGCGGCGGCACCGCGATGGCTCAGAATGGCACGACGGGCGGAATCGCCTATCACCCGTGTGTCCCCTGGGGTCTGCAGCCACTGCAGTGCCACTGAGGCTATTTCCCGGGCATCGTGAACCATGACGCTTCCGCCGCCCCGACGAATCAACTCGCATGCATCGGCGAAGTCTTCCATTGACGGCCCGTGCATCACGGCTTTTCCCCAAATCGCAGGCTCCAGCACATTCTGTCCGCCTTTGGGCACCAGACTGCCGCCGCAGAAGACAAAATCGGCAATACTGTAAGTGGCGGAAAGTTCGCCCATGGTATCGAGGAGGACGATTTTCGCTTTGCGCGGCCGGTCACTGTCAATCTGGCTGCGCCTTTGACTGGGCCAGCCCCTCTCCCGGATCCAGGTTTCGATCTGTGAGACCCTGTCCGTATGGCGAGGCGCAATAATCAGGATCGTCTCCGGGAAAAGCCTGCTGATTTCCGCAAATGCATCCAGCAGGGCCATTTCTTCAGGGTGGCGCGTGCTTCCGGCAACCATCACCGGCGTTCCAGGCCGGAGGTTGTAGAGTGCCGCCGCCCACTGCCTTGCCTCGCCGGTCTCAGCGGCGCCGTCGAATTTTGCATTCCCATTGACGACTATGCGATCCGGCGGTGCACCCAGCGAAGCGATGCGATCGGCGTCCTCGGCGGAAATCATGCTGAAGGCATCAACGTGGGCCAGGGTATGCTGCATCAACGAACGAATCTTGCGATACTTTCGAATGGAACGCACCGATATGCGCCCGTTCAGCAGAGCGATCCGGATGCCCGCGCGATGCGCCCCGATGATCAGGTTGGGCCAGATTTCCGTTTCAAGCAGGCCGAGTACCCTCGGCTTCACCATTCTGAGGGCGATTTGATTCGGGCCATCCACATCCAGTGGTGCGTAGAAGCTTGGAATCCGGTCTCCGAACAGTGCCCTGGCTCGGCTCAGCCCCTGCTCGGTGGTGGCCGAAAGCGCCAGACGGCATCCGGGTCGAACCATTCGGATGTTTTTGACAATCGAGGCCGCCACGCCCACCTCACCCACCGAGGCGGCATGCAGCCATATGGAAACAGACGGCTGTAACTGTTTGCGCAAGTTCCGTGGATAGAACCCGACGCGCTGGTAAATCCGATTGACGTCCCTTCCCTTGAGCAGATGATGCAACCACCAGGTGGGTATCAGGGCCATGCTGCCGGCGGTCCCGAGCGCTTTATATGCCCAGTACATGACGCTCATCGGTACGGGATTTCAACGAACTGACCACCTTTGACGCCCAGCAGGTAAAGGTGCTTGATCGCTTCGCCATTCTGATCAAAAGACAAGGGGCCGGTCACACCCTCCGTTAAAGAGGACTGCAGCAGAAGATTCCGCAAATCATGGCGCATCCGTATGTCCGGATTGGCCATGAGGGTGAAGACCAGCCGGGCGCTGTCAAAGGCAAACGCCTCGATGGAGCCGGGATCGGAATTATAGGTATCCCGGTAGAGCTGCACGAATCGCTGGACCGTTTCGGATTGACTCTCTTTGAAGAAGCCATCCACCAGCACAGCATGATTCAGGTAATCCCGGCACATATCGATTAGTTGAGTTGAATGCCACAGGTTCGTCCCGGCCAGATAGACCCCCTGGATATCGTTGTACGCCACCTGAGGGATGATCAGGCCCGCCTTTTGGGGCGCATCCGGAATAAAAAGGACTTCAAAATCGACATTCACTTCATCGTCATACCTGTCGGAACGTGCGGAGTCGGAAGCCTTGCTCCTGGCCTTGGCCGGGGTTTGATGATAGAGGCCGCTGAGGCGTGTTACCGGGTCGAAAAAAGGTGCCGGCACATCGGATCCCGGCGGTTGGTTGGGATGACGGATCGCTTGAACCGAGGAACGCAGCGCCAAATCGGCTGGTACCGGGTGATGCGTTCCTTTGATTTTTTTGAAGGCCAGCGTAAAATCGGTTTCATTGCTCTCGTAGCCCTCCACCCCCACGACCCTGCCGCCCTGCCGTACGACCTCCTCCCAGAACATTGCCCGGAACGTCTTCCCATACTGATCGTTGGGATGCATAATGGCGAAATTATGCAGACCCATGGCGTTTACGAAATAGTGCACCAAGGCCTGCACCTGGCTCTGGGGGGTGATGAAATGGCGAAAGACGTAATCACCGCTGGCGATATCCGTCTTCTGCGTAAAGGTGATCATCGGGATCTGCAGGCGCTGAGCCTCCCTGGCGGCGGCCGGTGCCGTGACCATGGGACCCAGGATGATTCCCGCTTTGGCCTCGACCAGTTCCTGCACGGCCTCTATGGCACGCGAGTCCTCGGAAGCAGTGTCTTTGATCAGTAACTTAATAGGCAGTGGCGCCGGCCCGCTTTGCATCGCATTCAAGGCCAGCTCGATGCCGTTGAGTGCCCGCTGGCCGTATAGCTCATACGAACCGCTCAAGGGCAGCAGGCATCCCACCGTCAGAGGCGCGAACTGCAGGCGCTGGAGGAGACCGGCCACCAACTCGCGGGCATTGCTGCTTTCAGAATGCTGAGGATACGCCTTGAGAAAGGCGATTAGTATATCCGCAGCGTCACCGTAATTTTCCGCCATCACCTGGGCCATGGCGAATTGATACATCAGATCAGCGCGAAACGGCTCTTCCTCTATGTGATCCCAGATCTGTTCGACCTCGGCACCCTTCAAACGCGGAATGGTTTCCTTCAACCGGACCGCCCACTGCTCCTTCTCGTTTCCCTCAGTGGTTTGAAAGAGCCGATATTGAAAAAGAGCTGAATTCGCCGCATCGCCCACCGCAGCATACAACTCAGCCAGCCGCTGCCACACCTGCAGTCGAATCGGATCGGTGGGTTGCGCCGCATCCATTTGTATGGCGTGCTCCAAAGCCTCCGTTGGGCGATTTTGGCGGGCAAGTAGATCAATGACCCTCAGGCGGACCTCGTCGGCATGGGGACTGGACCCAAATTCATTCAACATCCGCTGAAAGAAGGCCTGGGCGGTGTCGAACTGGCCTTGCCCCTGGTNNTACCCATGCGCCGCAAGGCATTGTCGGCGTGCCGCCCCTGGGGGAACTCGGTCAGGTATTGCGCATATGCGGCCAGGGCGTCATCCGCCTTTTCTTGAGCCAACAGCTGTTCGGCAGTCAGAAACAGTCGATCGCCGGGCTGCTCAAGATCAATTCCAGCGGGCTTTTCCATTGGCCGGGCCATACACCCGGCCAACAGCACAATGATCAAGTACCAAACGAGATGCAGACAGGTTCTTTTCATTTGAATAGATTCCAACGCGAATGGGCGACGATGGCGTATGCATCATTTTTAAAGCTTCAATTTACATTAAAAGTAAATATTGTCAAACCTTTAATGCCTGAGGGAGTTTCTGCCGCACGCGGCTTGACAGCATCGCTCTTAAAACCGTATAAAATGATGCGGTTGAACAAACGACAAGATCCCGACCATTACCCGGCAGGCAGCATTGTCGTATGAGACTTCAGCCCGCGCGTGCAAGTTCTGTCCGGCGGACCATTCCGCAGTTATTCACCTCCGCATACCAACAGGTGGACGATGAAAACAGCGACCATGATGGCAATAGCGCTCCTGCTCATCAGTGCAGGGTCGGCGCAGGCGGAGTTCTATCGATATGTGGACGCACACGGCAACGTGATTTTTACCGACGACCTGAGCAAGGTCCCGGCCCAGCAGCGCGCCAAAGTGCAATCATACGAAGATTCCCTGAGCACGACCCCACCTGCGGAGCTCCGCAAAACGAATGAAGCGGCCGCTCGCACCGCCTCCCAGCTTGAAAATGAACGCCAGCAGCTGCAGGCGCGTGAGAAATCCCTGAATCAGGAGTATGAAAATTTGATGGCGGAGCGGAACCGGTTGGACGACCGAAAGCAAGAGGCCGTCACCAACGACCAGGTGAGGAGTTACAACGAACAAATCGTGCAGTTCAATACCCGCATACAAGCCTACGAAGAAAAGCGCAATGCCTACGCCGCCGACCTGAAAACGTTTAACGAACGATTGGAAGCCATGCAGTCCGAGTCTCAGAAGAAACCCTGATGGGTCCATTTTGTCGCGGCCGGGTCGTACCGCACCGGAGCGAACAGGTTGTCTCACGTTTTTTCGAAAGGAGAAAGCAAGCATGTCTAAAATACCCGATGCCGTTTTCAGGCAGGCCCTTGCGGTGGGCCGACCGCCCAACGTGGTGCGATTGTTCCCCAATTCCAGAGCATTGCTGGTGAGTGGCAAGTATATCGATTTGGCCATGCTGACCAAGGGCAAATCGATCTGCATGGCCGCCAACGGCCGAAATGCTTTCGTGATCCGGGGCGCGCTCAAGGCCGCCCAACGCGCCGATTCAGTGCTGATCATCGAAATTGCCAAATCCGAAGGCGGCACTGATGCTTATTGTGCCATCAATTTCTGGAATATCGCGCGTACGGTGGACGCATTCTGCAACGAACTCAAAATCACCGTTCCCGTAGCGATTCATGCCGATCACTACGGAATCAAGAAGCGCGAAGATATCGAAACGGCGAAAACCGAGATCCCCTCGATGTTCGATGCCGGCATCACATCCATCGCCATCGACGCGTCCCACCTGCCTGACGATCAAAATTTGCTGGCCAGTATCGAACTGGCACCCCTTGTCCCTGCCTGGGCCGGGTTGGAAACCGAAGTTGGGGAAATTAAAGGGAAAGCCGGTTTAAGTACAAAAGAAGAGGCACTTTTCCTGATCCGGGGACTGAATGCCCATGAGATTTTCCCTGACTGGATCGCACTGAATAACGGAACGACCCACGGCATCGAGGCGAGTGATCAGGGCATTCAGGTTGAACTGACGGCCGAGATCCACGACGCATTGACGCCCTATAACGTTTCCGGGGCCCAGCATGGTACCTCGGGCAACAGTTCGGACCGCCTGCGCCAGATCGCACAGCGCACCCGGACCACCAAGGCCAATGTGGCCACAGCCCTGCAAATGATCTCATGGGGGTTGAAGGTCAACGATTACGGCAACGCAATGCAGGATGCAGATGGGCAATTCATCAAGGTCGAGGGCGAAGGCGTCACCGACCCGATGTGGGCCCGCATGAAAGCCTATGCCGACAAGCAGGGCTGGAGCGCCGGCAACTACAAGAAACTCAATCTGCCGTTTGAGAGCAGGCTGCTGAGCCAACCCCAAGCGGTGCGCGATCGTATGACCGAACGCGTGGAAGCGTTCGTTTTCCACATGCTGACCACCGTTTTCAACGCCCAGGACACCGCCTCGATTGCGATCGATGCCATTCTCAAAGCAGGCTCCCCCGCTCCCCCTTCAAAGACGCAACGGATCGAGAATTCTCAGGATTGGACGCCCGAAAGAATAATCGAGCGTTCCAGAAGCCTGAATGCGGATAAGGGTCCCGCGGGTAACTTCGAGGATTGAAACTAAGACCCGTGTAGCGGGATGTAACAAGGGTGCCGACGACTTGCGTCGCACCCTGACTGTTTTTTTCACGTGGAAGGATTGCGATGCAGCGGAAAGTTCATTGTCACTTCTGCGGCGCCATCTTGCAGCGCAAATTCAGCGAGGGGCGGCGGCGTTTGGTCTGCAGCAATTGCCAAAGCACGATCTATGAAAACCCCGTTCCCGCGACCTGCGTCGTGGTGATCGATCCCCGCCAAAGAGTCCTGTTGGTCCAACGCAGCGTCGATCCCCGCAAAGGGGAATGGTGCCTGCCGGGAGGCTTCATCGAACTGGATGAAAGTCCCGAAGAGGGGGCGCTCCGAGAGTTGGCCGAAGAAACCGGCTTAATTGGAATAATCGATCGCCTGCTCGGGGTTTGCAGCACACCATCCGACCAGTACGCGGGCATCCTGATGGTCGCCTACCTCGTCCTGCAATACCGTGGCGACCCGGTTGCCGGAGACGACGCGCAGCAGGTCGCCTGGTTCACCCACACCGACCTGCCCCCGATCGCCTTTGACAGCCATGCCTTCTTTATCCAGACGTATTTTCGACCTTCAGTCAGCCGGTAAGGTGCGGCGCCGCATCGTTTTTCTCGGTTCGCTGCCTGCAGACGGCACTACCGGTCCGCCGCCCGATTTCTAAAGTCGGCAGCGTTCCGGCCGATAGAATGCCCGGGGGAGGAACCGTAATGTACATTCACAACTATCAGATTCACAATGTGTTGAACGAGTACCGCAAGCAACTGATCGAACGACCGGCGCAGGAACCCGGTGGCCCGCCCGAGCCTCCCGGAGGCGACCGCATTCCGATCTGCAGGAATGATCAACGTCAGGCTATAGTGGACCAGGTTTCGGCCGATATCGTGAATCGCTTCGCGCGGCAGGGGGGACCGCAGCGGATCGAAGATGCAATCTGGCACGGCATGCGTCACGCCACTCACGAGGGTTCGATTATCGGCCAGTTCGATCAATTCACCTACACGCTGATCGATGAGCACAACCAAAAGATCACCGGCACTTTCGAAATCCGATCGTGGAAGGCCGCAATCGGCGACGCGAAAGCCTGCTGCGAAATCCCTCAAAGGGACAAGAATGAACGGGGATGAAGCCGGTTTAAGTATTCAGCCGACCGCCAGGTGAATGGTGAGGGCGTCAAGAGGATTTTATCGGTTCTGAACGATCACACGCTGCGCTTGGCGGCTTGCCACAGTCTTTCCATCTCGTCGCGCGGCAGTTGGTCCAGCCGGCGGTTTTGCTGTGCGGCGGTTGCTTCCATGTTTTTAAAACGCATGATAAATTTCCGGGTCGAGTCGGCCAGGGCCGTTTCAGGATGGATCTTGGCCAGGCGCCCCACATTGACCAGCGTAAAAAGGATATCGCCAAACTCCATATCTGCGCTTCGGCCGGTGGGATCCTTCGCAATTTCCTCCTTGAATTCATCCAGTTCCGATTCAGCCTGCGCCATCACGCCCTCGAGCGAGTCCCAATCAAATCCTGCCGAGGCCGCCCGTTCGGAGATTCGGAAGGCACGCATCAAGGCGGGTATACCGGCCGGAACGCTGTCCATAAGCGAGTCGGCCCCGCCTTTTTCGAGCTGTTTGATTTCGCGCCACCGCTTTTTTACCTCGCCC